>DYTM01000210.1 GCA_020725985.1 Methanomassiliicoccus sp. | reverse complement strand
AAGATTCCACGCTTTCGCGGTAGCTTCGCCGAGGTCTACCCTTCCGCTGAGAACCCTTAATCGAAAGGCGAACAGCCGCGTTCTCAGTCTCCTTGCCTCTTCTTCGTCGATCCGCCTAGCGATTTCTGCGTCCGGTGGCTTCTCCAACATTCTTACGAGCAAGGCGCGATTCAAAACGTCCGCGGCGGGCAGCCGTAGCGTCCCCATCGCCATGAACGAGAATGAATCGAAGATGTCAACTTCGCTCGTGTTCTTGTTGAACCTAGGAAGTTTCTTCCCGCGTTCGAATCCGCCTCGTATGAGCAGGTCCACGTCCTCCTTCTTCTCCCCCCTGACATTGTGATATTCATCAAGGAAGAAGGTCGGATGGTAGACCTCGATGAGCCGGAATAGGCCCGGGCCGGTCGGATCGAGAAACTCGCAGCCCCGATAGCATACCAGGCGAAGCGTCCGCAACAAGCGAGACTTACCTGATCGGGTGAGGCCATAGACAATCAGGCGTATCAGGTGCGTCATTAGGTCAACGAGCCCGGTGCTTATCGTCCAGTTACCCAGGAATGAATAGTATCTGTCGTCAGTGAAGTGGACATTCTCGGCGATGAATCTGGTGATGTCTCTGGCCAGGGCGGTGTCGTCGAAATCGATATCCGGCTCTCCCGGCAAATCCCAGAAAGATCGATTGACCAGGTTTTCGACATACTTCCACCCCTCCTTGTCATCCCGGAGGTAGTCGTGTGCCTCGTTCAGATCATAGATTAGTATCCCGTCGCCGTCCACGAAAGCGAATCCCAATCGACCGTCGTCGAAGCGGAAGGGCTCTACCCACCGCTGGCCCGAAGAGTTGTCAGAGTGCATCCCATCCCTCCCCCCTCAGCCATCTCCCTCGGCTTTGATCCACAATTTACCAGGCGATATCTTCTGATAGATGATTTCGCATCCGTAGAATTCCTTCAGGTGGGTCTTGAAATGGGGGACCATCTCAAGCGGCAGCCTCAGAACGAGGCCAAAGCTCACTAGTGTTGTTTGCGCATCCCAAGCTTTATCAACTTCTTCTTCTTTCATATTATCGACCTCCTTGGGCGCCTCGTCAAGCCGGCAAGCGCGGCGAAGCGCCCGGTGGTTACTTCTTAAGGTGTTTCTCAAGAGGTTTGCCGAGAACGATTCGGCGAGATTTCCTATCTCACCGATTTTAGTGCGGGAAGAGCATAAAGCAATTGCCTTCGTACTCTTTTGAGTGGCGTTGTCTCTACCGACCACTCCACTTCCTGGCCTTGCATTTCGGGCATTCACACGGCTTATCGGTTCGCGGCACCCAGCGGTGGCCGCACTTTCTGCATCGAATCTTCTTCATATTCCTCTTTCCTCCAGGATTATCATGTCCCTTTCACATATCTCCACCATAATAGGTGATAAAGGAGGGGGGTTCTTGATAAACTCGAATGACGATTATCATCTCTTCACCTATCCTCATTAATGATTTAGGTACGGGTCGTGTTAATATTTGTCAAGCCTAGCTCCTTCAGCAGAACGATTTTGCCCTCGAGAAAGAAAAAGGACTCCCCGACCACGCGGATCGGGGAGCGAAAACACCGGTGAAGGGGTCATCGTATCCAGTTAAGCCGTCGTGTAGAGAATCACCACGCGGACCTGTGCCCCGACCTCAGTCATCGCGATCGCGGGCTGAGTCGAAGGGCTTATCGTGCCGAGGAAGTCGGAGATGACCGATTCGACGTCCGGGTACTTGAGGAGATCGACCGAGAGGACCTTGCAGTTGAGAGCCATCTACCACCAATCCCCCGTGATCCCGTCATTCGAGCATCTGATCGTTGACGATTTCCTTTTCCTGAGATCGGCCCCGACCGCGCCCGGGTCTCCGGTGATCGCTCCCCTTTCGGCCCAGACATGACCGGCCGGGTCCATTCGAGCCATCTCGAGTCTCGAAATCCGCTCCTTCGCGGACTCGATACCCCTCTTCAATTTCGCAACCTCTTCCGATAACACCATCCCATCGACCTCACATCAGATAACACACAGCGAGCTTCACCTTGCTCTGGCAGTGCGGGCAAGAGTAGTCGGAGTTGAAGTAGCATGGAGCTGCGACGAACGATACCCCGCTCCCCAGCCAGCTCGGCGGACCCTTATGGACCTCGAAGTTCGTCGCCTCGGCGAGCTGATGCAGAGCACTGTGAACGACGTTTAGAACGTTCCCGCAGCTCGGGCACTTGAAGGCGCCGAATCCCGACGGTCTCGAAATGACCACGTCGTTGATCTTCACGAGCCAGTTGTCACGATGCTCGAATACGAGCTTGTCCATGATTTCCTCGTGCCCGGCCTCGGACGCCTTCCTTGCCTTCTCCCTGGCCTCTTTCTCCGCCTTCTTCTTTTCTTCCTCGGCCCTCTTGAATTCCTCTTCCAGCGCCTGGATAGAACTCCCTTGTTTTTTCA
>DYTM01000209.1 GCA_020725985.1 Methanomassiliicoccus sp. | reverse complement strand
TGAAATGCTCGCCGATGCAAGGAGCCCCGACATCTTCAGCAATATCGTGGCCTCGATCTCTCCGACGATTTACGGTTACGACATAGAGAAGGAATCGATCGGCCTCCAGCTCTTCGGAGGCGTCTCGAAGGAGCTGGACGACGGCACGCGGATCAGGGGCGACATTCACATCCTCCTCGTCGGGGATCCGGGCGTCGCGAAGTGCGTCACGGGGGAGGCGGAGGTCATGCTTGCGGACTGCTCCCTCCGATCGATAAGGAGCATCGTCGAGGAAGCCCTTTCCGCGAATGGTCACAGCGAGGTCGACGATGGGCAATTCGCCGCGGTCGACCTCGACGTTCTCACCTTCTCCCAGAAGGGGATCACCGAGAGGGGCAGGGCGGTGAGGGCGTGGAAGCGACGGGCTCCGGGTCACCTCCTGTGCGTGAGGACGGCTGAAGGGCGGGAGCTCATCACCACCCCCACCCATCCCCTTTTTGTCCAGAACGGACCCTGGATTCAGCCTCGAAGCGTCTCGAGGATCGAGGTGGGAAGGTTCATCGCCGTCTCCTCCGGTCCAGGCGCAGCCGGTCCGGACGAGAGCTGCGGGTACGGAAGAGGGCTCGGGTGGGACAGGATCGTTTCGATTGAGAAGATCAAGCCGACGGAGGAGTGGGTATACGATCTCGAGGTCGAGGAGACGCACAACTTCGTGACGAACGGCATCATATCTCACAACAGCCAGCTTCTGAGGTACATGGCCGAGCTCGCCCCTCGGGGGATATATGCCTCCGGGAAAGGCTCCTCGGCCGCGGGCCTGTGCGTCGCGCCCGAGTCCTCGATCGTTTCGGACGGTAGGGAGACAAGACTGGGGGAGTTCGTCGAGTCGAGGATGAAGTCCCCCTCGGAAGTGCGGCCGGGCCAATGGAGGGAGGAGGCCTCCGGCCATACGATAAGGTCGATCGCCGTCGACGGCAGGGCGGGGCCTCGAGAGATGGGAGCCATATGGAGGATCGAAACCCCTTCGTTTCTCGTGGAAATCGAGGCGGACGGCGGAAGGAAGCTCGTCCTCACCTCCGAGACCCGGGTCATGGGCTCCAAGGACCTTAGCTTCGGCAAGTGGACGAGGGCTGCCGAGCTGCGGGAAGGGGATGGAGTTCTGGTTTGGTGCGGGAAGGAGAACGGTTCGCTTCAATGGGCAAGGCTGACAGGAAAGAGATTCCTCTTCGACAATCTGCCGCCCCACGTCTACGATCTGACGGTCGACGGAAGCCACGCATTCCTGGCGAACGATTTCCTCGTGCACAACACCGCCGCGGCGGTCAAGGACGAGTTCGGGGAAGGGAGGTGGACTCTGGAGGCAGGCGCGCTCGTGCTCGCAGACCGAGGCGTCGCGGCGGTCGACGAGCTCGACAAGATGGAGGATCACGACCGGAGCGCGATGCACGAGGCGATGGAGAGCCAGACGGTGACGGTGGCGAAGGCCGGGATCACCGCGATGCTCCAGTGCCGCTGCTCAATTCTCGGCGCGGCCAACCCGAAGTACGGGAGGTTTGAGGAGCACCAGTACATCGCCGACCAGATTAACCTCCCCCCGGCTCTTCTCTCAAGGTTCGACCTCATATTCGCCATGACCGACAAGCCGGACGCGGAGCTGGACGCGAGGATAACCGATCACATACTGAAGGCCCACAGGCGGGGACAGATCAGGAGGTACCCTGACCCGACCGAACTGACCGGGCTGTCGGTCGAGGAGATCATCGCGGACAGCAACGAGCTCGCCCCGGTCTTCTCTAGGGACTTCTTCCGCAAGTACGTCGCCTACTCGAAGCGCTGCGTCCCGGTGCTGACGGACGAGGCGATGAAGATCATTCATGACTACTATCTCCAGATAAGGAAGCAGGGGGAGGCCGAGGGGTCGTCGGTGCCGATCACCGCGAGGCAGCTTGAGGCTTTCGTCCGCCTTTCCGAGGCGAGCGCGAGGGCGAGGCTCAGCCCGCTCGTGACCGTGGATGATGCGAACCGGGCGGTCAGGATCGTCGAGTATTATTTAGAGAAGATCGCCGGGGAGGCGGGGAAGCTCGACATCGACATCATCTCGACCGGGACGAGCAGGTCCCAGCGGGAGCAGATAACAGTGCTGAGAAGGCTCATCTCCGAGCTTTCCGACCCGAAGAAGGGGGTGGCCGTGGAGGCCCTTGTCCATGCGGCTGAGGGAGAGGGGATCGAGGAGGAGAGGGTGCGGCTGCTCCTGAAGCGGCTGAGCAGCTCCGGGGAGGTGTACTCCCCTTCCCAGGGATACTACAGGCTGGCATCGGAGGGATGACCTGATAACGATGCGTGTCCATAGGAAAGGCGAGGATGTGGTGGTCGCGGCCTGCGACAAGGACCTCCTCGGGAAGGTCTTGAAGGAGGGGCAGGTCCGGCTCGAGGTCCACCCGAGCTTCTACCAGGGGGAGGACGCGAGCGAGGAGATGCTCCTCAACCGGCTATCCTTTGCG
>DYTM01000208.1 GCA_020725985.1 Methanomassiliicoccus sp. | reverse complement strand
GTAGGCGAGCCTGTAGGCCCGATCAACCAGCTCGTTCTTCTCCAAAGGATCCGGAGGGATAGAACACATCTCAGTAGTTCAACCTTGTCTCGACCAAGGCATTGGAGAGGGACAAGACTTGTTTCAACAAAACAGAACGATTCCGACGATTCCCGCTGCCTTGACCGTTCACTTCGAAGACACAGAACCCGAATTGGACCCGACTATGCCCGGAAAGAAAAGCCCGGACTGGGGGATGCTGTGCGAGATTATCCAGTGCTTCCTCTGCAGAGCCCCGTTCGAGAGAACGAGCTGATGGGCGCTCTCCATCTGAGCTAGTTGGCCAGGGATGAAAATTCGGCGGTCGTATTGACAGATCACCGAGAGGTTCTCCGGCAATCCCGCAAGATCGAGCGCCTGCTCGTAACTCACGAAAGGCGCTAAGGTGGAGGGATTCGAACTGAGCCATGATGCGTCTCCGATGACGGTCAACGCTCCGAAGCCCTCACCCATGACGCGGTCGTAGTGACTCTTCCAGTATCCTATCACGCGGAGTGCGTCGAACTTCCCTCCGGGACAGTAGAATGAACAGGAGGGAATGAACTCGAGGCGGCCACTCCTGAGGGCGCTCTCGACCTGCGGACCGCGCACCATCCTGGATGTCATATCGCCGCCGAACGGGAACCTGTCCGACGCATAGAGCACTTTCTCATCCTTGCCGGTCCATTCGAGCAGATCCCCGAGGACCCGGCCCAACTCGGCCTCGCTTCTGTAGAAGTGGACGCAGTGATCTCCTCTTTTGAGTCCGTCCGTCCACCTCTGCATGCCCTCGGCTTCTCCCATCAACGAGTTTGAGAACTTCAATAGAGCGTCTAGTATATGTTACTTCTTGACACTGTGACTTGCCAGACTGACGCACTTCTTGGTCGCAACGCGTTTCTGAGGAGGAGGTTCTTGATATCTGGCTTATTCAATGGAGACCGATTTGTTGGTTAACGATTGTTATGCCAGGAGGAGGAATTATTCCCGCGTTCTCGACCCGATTTGTGATCGTTTCTTCCTGTCGTTTGCGGGAAGTCATGATCAGGGAAGACGGGTTTTGCGGGGGCCGTCCAGAAGAGGGTAGGAGGGTCGGTCATTTGGCATCTGTTGCGGTTTCAATAAGCCGTCGCCTCATCCGATCCCTTTTTGCGCAGGCTCCGCCGCAGTGCCGAAGGATCTACTCGATGACTATTCCGCGTCTACGTCCACCAGCGGCTCCAAGCGCTTCACCGAGGAATCGAGGAACGAAGGATCTCGGATGCTCAGCCTGATCGCCTCGTTCGGGCAGAACTCGACGCAACGGGCGCAACCCTTGCATCTCTCCTCACGGATTCGCATCCGTCCTTCTTCGAGATGGAGGGCGTCAACGAAACATATTTCCTCTTTGACACACGCGCCGCAGCCATTGCAGACGTCCTCATCGACCGTGATCTCCACCCCAGGCATCTTCGTGACCGTACTGCTTATCTCAAGCGAGAGATCGGGAATCATCTTCCAGAGGCAGCAGCAGGGGCAGCAGGAGCATATCGAGAGCAGGTCTTCCTTCCTTCTGTTGGAGAAGACGACGCTGTCGATCTTGTTCCTCCCGATCAAGTGGACCAGGCCCGCCTCCCTGCACCTGCGAAGATGGGCGAGCGCCTCCTCCTCGGTCACAAGTCTGCCGAGGCGAGCATCGATGCCCAACACCCCCTTCCCGAGAAAGATGCAGCCGAGATCGCGCGGATAGTCCTTGCACCCATTCGAGGCCCTGCACGTGCACTCGTTCATGAGGAAATGATACCGGGACTTCCTGACGAAGTGCTCGACCACCTTCGACGGAAGAACGGTGCTCGCTGGCTCGACGAAGGCATTCACCTCGATCACCATCGACTCCACCCCCCTCTTCTCAACCACACTCTCCTTCGGCAGGATGATCATCTCATCATCCTCGAAGAACGCGTAGTTCATCGCCCGTCCCAACAACGGGAGTTTCGTCAGTCTCGCCAGGAAGAAGCGCTTGTTGAAAGTCCTCTTTATGACCTTTAAATAGAGCATTGTCCTGAGACTCATGACGCTCCTGGGAACCGCTGTGACCATTTATGCCTTTTGCAGCTGCATACAGGGATTGCGATTGCGCTCGGGGCTATTCTTGGACTGTGATACCTCTCTTGTTGACAGATTTGAGGCGGCATGAGGGCGCTAGGGGCCTGCGCTTGAGGGCGGGAGACGCAACGGGTTTGAAGAGGGTTCAACGTCCCTCCAAGACTATGTCGGTCCCCGTGCTAAATCATATCAATGCTGAATCTTATCCCCCTTCGAGGGGAGAGGACAGCCGAGACCTTAGCGCACGATCGGGGGGAGAGGAGCAATAGTCACAACTCCCATCTCCATGGGTGATGACTTCATCCTTCCGCCTGGTAGAGTGTTCCCCATCGGCCTGTCCCGAGGTTCCTTCGCATCTACAGATCCCCGGACGGCCGCATTCCTCCCCGTCCTCTCCCCTTTTTGAT
>DYTM01000207.1 GCA_020725985.1 Methanomassiliicoccus sp. | reverse complement strand
TCGCACTCCTCTCGAGGGGGCGTTTCACCTTTGTCCGACCGACCCTTTTCAAATCGTACTTGAGATTCGCCTTCCCGATCGCTCTGATCGCCGTCATGGGTGCGGCGTCCGCCAACGCGGACAAGCTTCTGATAGGGCTATTCTGGACCGACGCAGATGTCGGGTACTATACTGCAAGTCAGTCCACATTGGGCCTTTTCGCTGTCATTGGCACCTCGGTCTCCACCCTTGCCTTCCCCACCTTCTCGCGAATGCACACCGAAGGGAGGATGTTCGAGGTGAGGGCAAAGACGAGACAGGCCGAGCGGTACATATCGATGTTGTCAATGCCGATAGTCGCTCTCGTCCTCCTGTTCCCCGGGGAGATTGCCCTCATACTCCTAGGAGACAAGTTCACCGGGGCCGCGGGTCCGCTGAGATTCCTCTCCATATCGATGCTCCTCACCCTTCTGAACGGTATGTATGCGAGCCAGATAAACGCCGTGGACCGACCTGACCTCACCGCGAAGCTCACATTGCTCTCGTTGGTGGTCAATGTCAGTTTGCTGCTGGTATTCGTTCCGACGACCGTCTTCGACCTGGATCTCCTTGGCCTCGGAGCGACCGGGGCCGCGATAGCGAACGTCATAGGAGTTGCGGTGGTATTCGTCGCGACGAGGATCATAGTGAAGAGGTTGACTAGGACCGGCTCGAACCCACGCATTCTCGTTCACGTTGTCGCCGGCATCATCACAGGAGGCGTGCTCTTCGGCGTCGGCATGTTCTGGCCCATGCTAAGGTTCTACGACCTTATCGGCTATGGGTTGATATCCGCCGGGGTCTTCGCCCTCGTCCTCTACGTGGTCGGTGAGCTGACGAAGGACGACATGCGATTCTTCATGTCCGTAATCCACCCAGGCGGAATGAGGGATTATCTCTCATCAGAACTCAGGAAGAAACCATGAGAGACGTCGAGGCGATCAGGAGAGAAGCGAGTATGTGTCCAGGAGCCGCCGCTTCATGATACCCCAGTTGTATTCCGATTCCGCTGCCTTCCTCCCGTTCCTGCCCATTCTCTCTCTTGCCCGGGGATCGCTCAGCTCATTGACAACCTTCGCGAACTCCTCCTCGGACCACGCCATGACGACCCCGCAGCCCGTTTGCCTGACGATTTCCCCGCTCAACGTGCCCTCCGAGGCTATGACAGGAAGGCCAATGGCCATTGCCTCGAAGAGCCTGTTCGGCGTCCCTATCCTATTGTTCCCGTTCGAGGGGTCAAGCAGGCACAGGATGGCATCCGAGGCTGCCATCTCCTTCATCAGCTGATCATGCGGGAGGTATCCCAGGAACTCGATGTCGGGAGAGATCCTCGCCGCATTCTTGACGGAAGACCCGAGTCGGCCGATTCCCGCGATCCTCAGGCGGCAGGCAGGATTGGCCATGATGGCCTTCAACACCTCTTCCACATACCTCAACGGCTCGAGGCTCCCTCCGTAGAAGATCGTCGCCTTCCCCCCAGTCCGCCCCTGACTGGACTGGTGTGGCACCTCCTCCAAGTCTACACAGTTCATCACGACGACTGGCTCCTTGCGCACGAAGGGTCGGAGGTACTCGGCGATCTTCGCGTTCGCCGCCACGACCGCGCTCGACCCTTTCACCAGAATCCTCTCTGCGATCTCGAGCGCGGAAGAGATGACGCCCGGCACATCCCCGGCGATCATCTTCGCGTAGTGCTCGTGGGCGTCGTACACCAGCGGCACCCCCTTGAGCTTCGAGAGGAAAACGCCCTGCGGAAGCGTATCGAGGTCGTGACAATGGACGACGTCGACGCTCATTCCCAGAGCTCTCAGAACGGTCCTGAGGCAGAAGAGCGGAGAATTCAGAAGGAAGGATCCGACAGAGACAACCCGCCCGGTCCTCACCCTTTCGATCCTCAGTCCGCCGGAGGAAGCGGATCGGGGTCTCGAACGCCCCCTGTCCCAGCAGAGAATCGTCACCTCGTGCCCGGAGTCAAGCAGCGCCTCGGCTTCCTTCTCCACTCTGGGATCCGGCCGGTACTCGTTCGAGAGCAGCATCAGGATCTTGCGCGGCATCCTGACGGCACACCCCTCATTCGCCAGTCTCGACGGTCCTGCCTTCCGCCAGGGACTGCTTCGCCCTCTCGATCATCTCGACGGTCTTGACCCCGACCGCGCCGCTGTTCCTCGTCTCAGCGAGCGGGTCCCCGATCGACTTGAGGAAGTGGAGGAGCTCGGTCCTGATCGTGTTGTTCCTTTCGATCCCGAGCCGGTACATGTACCCCGATTCGTAAACCGTCACTTCCTGGGCGACGGCGTCGATGATGCAGGAGCGGTTCTCCCCGACGACCTCTATCTGCCTCACCTTCTTCGGAACGAGCCAGCTCAGTGTCGCGTTGGCCATCTCCCCCGAGGGCAGCTCGCAGGTGATGTAGGCCGTCTCCTCCATCTGTCTCCGCCTGAACGGGCGTCCAACGCAGGTGACCTTCCTCGGCCACGCGTCCAGCAAGAAGTTGATTATGTCGAAGTAATGCGGGGCCAGGTCCACTATGACATCCCTGTCCTGGTAAGGCGGCTC
>DYTM01000206.1:428-2583 GCA_020725985.1 Methanomassiliicoccus sp. | reverse complement strand
CGTTCTCACCGATTCGAGGAGGGATAGCTGCCTATCCATTATGTAGCCTGAAGTCTCGGAGGGGTCGATGAGGAAGACGATGAGATCCGCAAGATACTTCAGGGCGAGGACTGCCTGGAGTTCGATCTTGTTCCTCTCCTCCAGCTTGCGGTCGAGGAGGCCGGGTGTGTCGATCACCTGGTACCTTCGCCATCCCCCAGTGAAGTGGCCTACCCCGATTCCCTTGGTGGTGAAGGGATACGGGGCGATGAGGGGCTTGGCGGTGGAGATCCTCTCCACGAGCTGGCTCTTCCCCACGTTTGGATATCCGGCGATCACGACCGTCGGGACGGAAAGGTCAATCGTTGGCATCCGCCGAAGCTTGTCTCTCGCGGAGGAGACGAATCGAAGCTCCTCCCGAATCTGATTGACAATTGATGAGAGCCGGCCGTAGAACTCCTTCTTCAGCCTCAGCACCTCGGAGACCTCTCCGGTCCTCCGAATCCTCGAAAGGTAGTCCTTCTCGAGCTCCGAGGACCGCCTGGCGCACCACCCAAGCGCGCCGAGGGACTTCTTCAGCTCGTCCACGCCAACGAGTACGTCCACAATCTCGAGCCTGAATTCCTCCCCCTTCTCGAAGCTCGGGAAGGCCTTGACATACCTCTCGAGGGTACTCGAGACGATGTCCCCGGAGGCTGTGATCTTCGCCATCGCCGTCTTCTTCGCGCCGTCGAGCCGGTCCGTTCCCTTCTTCTTGATCTCGGCCACCCTTCGGAACGACTTGTCAAGTATCTCTTCCGAGGTGAGGATGGTCGGAATCGTCTTCTTCTTTCTCTCCACGGCCGGCTTATCCAAGTATGGAAGCATTAATCTATCACCCCAGGGCATTCCAATAGACGGTGCTTCAGTGGCCCATGAGGTATCCTACAGGCTCTGGCTCAAGAAAGACGGTCACTTCTTGCTGAGCGAGGGGAGGGCGAGGCTCCTCAGGCTTATCAAGGAGCACGGATCGCTCTCCAAGGCGGCGGAGGAGATGAAGATGTCCTACCGTCATGCCTGGGGGGCCGTCAAGAAGATCGAGGATGCCCTGGGGACGAAGATCGTCTACTCCGAGCGTGGGGGTCAGGAAGGGGGAACCACCTCCCTCACGCCCGAAGGGGAGAGGCTCCTCGCGCAATATGAGAACCAGCAGAGGGTCTTCGAGGACCATCTGAAGAAGCTCTACAGGAGACCAGCGATCGCGACAGATGGAATCGTGGTTATCGACGACAAGCTCCTTCTGATACGACGGGGGAAGGAGCCGTTCAAGGGGAAATACGCTCTCCCGGGAGGAATCGTCGAGTACGGCGAGACAGTCGAGAGATGCGTCATCCGGGAGGTCGAGGAGGAGACTGGTCTCCGGACGAGAATCCTTGACCTCGTCGGAGTTTACTCCGATCCCGAAAGAGATCCGAGGGGCCACTTCATCTCGGTCGCCTTCCGCCTCGCCTTTGTGGGAGGACAACTCAGATCGGGGGATGACGCCGCGGCGGTGAAGCTTTTCGATCTCTCTGACCTCCCGAAGCTGGCGTTCGACCACGACCAGATCGTAAGCGATTTCCTCTCAATGCTCGGAAGATCGTAGGGTTGAGACAAGGGAATGAGCACCTGAGAGTATTTCTAACTGCCAGGTCAATGATGTCGCCGCTAGCGATGCAAGACGAATTGGATCAGAAGATACTTCAGCTCCTCCAGAAGAACGGGAAGCTCACCTACGAGGAAATAGGCGATATCCTCGATCGCTCCGCTTCCACCGTGAGGGACCGCATCAAGAAGATGGAGGAAAGTAGGACGATCCTCGGTTACTCCACCGTCGTCGATCAGGAGCGATTGGGCGTCTTCTCGGACGCCTACGTGTCGGGGGATTTGGAGCCTGAGAGGGCCTCGTCCGCCATATCGGCGCTACTATCGATAGAGAGCGTATCGGAGATCCTGAACGTCACCGGCGAAAGAAGGGTGATGATGCGCATCAAGGCGAGGAACAACAAGGAGCTCACGGATATCATCAACAAGAAAGTGAGGCCCCTGGGGTTCAAGGACATTGAGACCAGGGTGGTGCTGGAACCGATCGTGAGATATCCGGGGCTGTGAGCTCGATCCTGAGATCCGCCGCTGGGACGGTTGGTTCTACTGCGGC
>DYTM01000206.1:0-418 GCA_020725985.1 Methanomassiliicoccus sp. | reverse complement strand
TCCGCGGTCCAGACTGCGGCCTGACCGACAAGCTCGGGGCACCTGCCGCCCTGGTAGGCGAGCTTGTCGAATTCCACGTAGTCGCTCTGGCTCCATAGGTCGAATGACCTGCCGAGATGCCGCTTCTGAATCTCCGAGCAGATGACGCTTCCATACCTCTCCTCGAATCGCTTGCACAACTCGCTTGCCAGTCGGTAGGTGATCATCCTCTTCCTCTCCGGATCCTTGAAGTCACTCCGTTCCCTTCCGAAAACCATCCCTATCGCCATCACCCCGCCGGAGAGCGCCCCGCACGATCCGTGCGTGGTAAGTCCTGCTCCACCGGACAGTCCGCTAGCTGCTCTGAAGACGCCGTCATCGCGCATCCCGAAGACATCCTGCAACGCCGCCAGCACCGACGGGGCGCAACCCCGATTCT
>DYTM01000205.1:2347-2588 GCA_020725985.1 Methanomassiliicoccus sp. | reverse complement strand
CAATCCCACCCGAGGTGAACGACTCCAAAAGAGGTTCGAGGCCCTTGTGCCGCTCCAGAACCGATGAGAAGAGGAAGCGTCTGTCCATCGAGGCAATGTCGCGCTCCGTCTCCATCCTCGGAGAGAAATTGGGTATGACGACAGCGTCGATTCCCGCATGCTCTCTCAGAATCTCAGATGCGAATCTGGAGGGAGCGATGAACTTGCTCACGCCATTCATCCGCGGTCTGAATCCCCCCCG
>DYTM01000205.1:644-2337 GCA_020725985.1 Methanomassiliicoccus sp. | reverse complement strand
GCTGGGGGGGCCTCAACGAGGCCAGCTCACATCGCACGCATCTCAGCTCCCGGCAGGGTTCGCGGCCCGCGAAGAGCATGTCGCTTCGAGGACAAACGAGCCAGTAGTCATGAGCGGTGTACAGTTTCGGGCAGACTCCGATGCCAAGTACCCCGAAGCCGAGGAGCGAGATGTTGTGATGATGGACCCAGTCCGGCTTGGTTTCGGCCACGACTTCCTCAAGCACCCTCTCGGCCGCCCCGCTCCTTCCCGTCAGGTAGGTGAGGGGAGGCGCGGCCCTGCCCAATGATGTCCGGACCTGATGAACGCGGACTCCACCCGGTTCCCCGCCATCCGCCCTTCCGCCCTTGAATCTGTACGCGTCCAGGCTGTGGAGCACATGAACCTCGTGTCCTCTCCGGGCAAGCTCCTCCGCCAGGTACTTGACGTGAACCGCGTCCCCACCGATGTGGTAAGGGGGGTAGAAGGTAGAGGTCATCACTATCTTCTTCGTCTCCAAACGAACCAGCCTCCGGCATCAGTGTGCATGTTTCATCCCATGGACGAGATAGTTGTCCGCGATCTTGATGGCGTACCTGAGCGCCAGGTCGAGGTCCTCCGGGTTCCTGATGACGTGCCCGAGGTTCGAGGTCCACCATCGGAGGTTGAGGTAGAGTGAACGATACGCGAGCTTGCGCGCCCTATCTAGATCATCAGGGGGCAGCGCCTCCGTTCCTATGACGGCTGAGTCCTGGTAGAGCTTCCTGAAATCCGCACTTTCCGCTCCCTCACCCATGGTCTCCCGATACAGCCTCGTACCTGGGTAGGGGACCGCGACGTTGAACTGGGCGCTCGTCGGCAGCGTTTCTTTGACAAAGGTGAGCGTCTCCTTGACCGAATCCCAGTCCTCCCCGGGCAATCCGAAGATGAAGCTGCAGAACGTCTTTATTCCCGCCTCCTTGGCCCAGGTTATCGCCTTCCTGGCCTGCTCCACCTTTAGGCTCTTCTCGCACGAGTCAAGAATCCTCTGGCTCCCGGACTCGATGCCGTACGAGATCCCCCGGCATCCGGCCCTCTTCATCAGTGCGAGCATCTCCCTGTCGACGAGATGAGCCCTGGTGTTGCAGTACCAGTTGATCTCGAGCTCCTCGGTCATCAGAGCCTCGCACACCCTCGCCACCCTCTTCCTGTCGAGGGTGAAGGTCTCGTCGAAGAACGAGGCGGTCCGAAGATGGTACCGCTCCTTCAGGTACCTCATCTCCTCCACGATCCTGTCCGCGGACCTGGGCTTCCACGCCGTTCCGGCCACGGTGCAGAAGGAACATCTGAAGGGGCAGCCCTTGCTGGTGTACAGAATGGTGAAAGGCTTCCCGGCCGGGGCGGTCACGAAGTAGGGCTCGAGCGAAGGCAGGAGGTCGTAGGCGGGAAGGGGGAGCGAATCGTAGTCATCCAGCGGGGCGGCATCATTTGTGGCGTTGATTCTTCTATCGGACCTGTAGGCGATGCCACTGATTCCTCCAAGATCGGTGCCCGAGGCGATTGAAGAAATGATGTGCGGGGTGACGACCTCGTATTCGTGGCGAATGTAGATGTCGAGATCTGGCGCCTGATCCATGACCGCCTCCGGCATGGTGCGTAGGGTCCAGCAGATGCCGACGGTCGTGATAGCGGGGTCGATCTCTTTCGCGAGCCGGGCGGTCCTCATGTCCCAATC
>DYTM01000205.1:0-634 GCA_020725985.1 Methanomassiliicoccus sp. | reverse complement strand
AGAGATCGAAGCCGTTCAGATCCACGAGGTCGACCTTGTGGTCCACGTCCCTGAGCATCGTGCCGATCTGCAGCAGGCTGTAGGGCTCAAGCACCGAGTACCTCTCGGTGATCTCGCACCTCTCCTCCCTGATGACCGGAATCCCTTCGAACCGGGGCGGGTTGACAAGCAGGACCTTCATGTGTTCTCCCCCGCGATCCTTCTGTAGACCTCGGCGGTCCTCGCGGCCATCTTGACCGCGCTGAACTCGCCCAGGACTCTCTCCCTTGCCGTCCTTGAGAATCTCGCCGCCCCCGACCGATCCGAGAGAAGATCGAGGATCCTGTTCGTGAGCTGCAACGGATTCCCTGGGTCGACCAGATAGCCATCCTTTTTGTCCCGTATCATCTCCGGTATCCCGCCGACCCTCGACGCGACGACCGGCGTTCCCGAGGACATTGCCTCGAGCACGGTCATCGGAAAGCTCTCGGAGTAGCTCGGGAGGACGAAGACCGAGGCCAAGGAATAGAGGTAGGGCATCTCGCGATATGGCACTTGGCTGAGATAGACGAACCTCGATTCGGGAACGCCGTTTTCGATCAGCATCTTCCTCCAGGTGTCGAACTTGCCAACCCCCGCGAAGACCAGATGGGCC
>DYTM01000204.1:603-2653 GCA_020725985.1 Methanomassiliicoccus sp. | reverse complement strand
GGACGCAGCGAAGGAGACCCGCCCGCTCCATCTTCCCGACCCTCCTGTACGCAATTGCGATCGGGATCGCACAGCCCTTACTGATCGTCTGAACCGACAGAGGGTGGTTGTAGGTCACGCAAAGGATACGGCCAGCGTACTCGTCCGCCATGAGTCTAGAGATGGCTTCCTCCTGAGGGTTCGTGCCTTCCATGCAATCGTTCGATTCCCTCTGGTTCTTAAAGACTTTGTTCTTCGGGTATCAAGTCTGATATCAATACATTGGCCGCGGACTAAAGCATCGGGACGAGCACCGCCTTCGGCAGCCCTTCGTCCTCGGCGAACTCCAACTCGTGGTAGGGGGTGAAGGGCTTGACCCCGCAGAGCATGATCGTCCCCTCCATGCTCTCGAGCCTAAGGTGAATCTGAGCCTGATGGGCGAGGGCGGGAAGAGACTGGGAAGTCTGCGTTGCCTCAGCCAGAACAAGGTTTCCCTCTCTCCGCATCGAGTCGATGAAGCCGTAGGTGTCCGTGAGGACGTCCCCTCCGTACTGCGCCTCGAGCGCGTCGTATCCCAGGAGGCCTAGGTAGGGTGCCGAAGATCCCGAGAGCATGTACCGAAGCGAATCCCATCTCAGGTCGTTGAAGGCGTCGTTGCCCTCCACTGTCGTCGCGAACGGCAGGGAGCCCCCGGCGCTTCCGGGGTCGAGAATTCTCAGCCCCTTGCCCACCTTCTCCTTCGCCACCAGCATCCCCATCTGCCGGTCCAGAAGGGCGTAGTTCAGGGAATGGAGCGGATACCAGACCACTCCGCGCTTCTTCGAAAGGAAGTCCGAAACGAGGGCGAGCTCCAAGCATCGCAGGACCTCCTGGGGGACATCCTGCCCTATCTCCAGCAGCGAGACGCTCCCCAGCGGAAGCCCCTCTGTGATATGGTCAATCGTCGCATTCCCGATCGATGCCCGATTCTCGCTTGGGTCATCGACCGGCGAATGCTTCTTCATTGATTCCGGGATCGAGACCGCGGCAGACTCGAATACCCTGAGCCTTCCCCCCGCGAGGGTGAACATGTACCTCCATCGGGCGATGCTCGAACCCCTTAGCTTCTCTATCACCAGCTGCCGAATCCGCCGCCCGCCCCGCTCCTCGCTCCTCAGGATGATGACCCCATCTCCGAGGTAGTCCATGCTCGTCCTTCCCGAGGTCTCGAGGACGTAGATGATGTTCGTGCCAGAATGATCCACCAGATCCTTCTGGAGCGTGTTCACGATCCTGTTCATCAGTATGCCATACCTCTCTGAGAGCCCATCGATGCTGTCCACGACGACGAGCGTCTTCTTTGGAAGGTTCGACTCCGCCAGATCGTACGCCAGCTCAAGCTCCGGAAGAAGAATACCCAGGTCGAGGACGATGGAGCCGTCCGCCATCTCGCCAGGGAAGCGATCGCTCTCGTCTCCCCCAAGCTCCCCGGATTCCACCTGGCCCTCGAGCTTCTGCAACTCCGATCTTACGACTGTGGTCACGCTCTCAGACTTCGCCAGGGCCTTCAACAGCTCCATTGCAGCTCTCAGGGTGGCGTCCTTCGGGGGGACCTCCGGTCCCCTCACCTGGACCGGCCGTGTCTTCTTCAAGAAGGCCTTCCCAGCCCGGAGGATGTTGTCCCGCCTCGACTTCTCCTTCAGCCAGGGGAACTGCCGATAGAGGGCGTCGTCCGAGACCCTCGAGGAGAGATAGTACTGGGCCTGCTCCTCGAGCAGTTCCTCTACCATCTGCAACGCGAGCGTCGTCTTCCCCGTTCCGGCATCTCCCTTGACGACGAGGGAGTGTCCGCCCGCCCCTCTCAAGAAATCGAGGAGTTCCTGAGGAACTCGTCCAGCACTGACCTCGGCCTTCAAATCCAACGCCAGGATGGTATTCCTGGTGGACCTCTTAATCCTTTTCTTCTCCTCTCACGCCGCCAACCATGTGGCCGGAACCACAATCTTAAAGTCCCGCCATTTTTATCTCAGAGAAGTGAGGGAAATGCTTCTCTGCCCACTCGACTACCGCTACGGGCGCAGTGAGATGAAAT
>DYTM01000204.1:0-593 GCA_020725985.1 Methanomassiliicoccus sp. | reverse complement strand
CGGCTTGGAACTCAGCTCCTGGTGGAGGCCGCGCTCGCCAGGGCGCATGCCGCGGTGGGCAACATCCCGAAGTCGGCCGCAAGAACCATCAGCTCCATGGCCACCCCGAGGCACGTGGACCTCGACAGGGTCAAGGAGATCGAGAAGGAGACGAAGCACGACGTGATGGCGCTGGTGAAGGCCCTATCGGAGAAATGCGGGCCCTCGGGCAAGTACGTTCACCTGGGTGCGACTTCGAACGACATCATCGACACCGCCGCTGCTCTCCAAATCCAGCAGGCGCTGGACATGATCGACGACAGGATCCTTTTGCTCGTCAAGGTGCTCGCCTCCCTCGCGAAGAGGCATCGGGAAACGATCATGGCGGGACGGACTCACGGCCAGTTCGCCGTGCCAATGACCTTCGGGTTCAAGATCGCAGGGTACGTGACGGAGATGCTCCGGCATCGAGAACGCCTGTCGGAGATGAGGAAGAGGGTCTGCGTCGGGAAGATGTCCGGGGCTGTTGGAACTGGTGCTGGACTGGGGCCTAGGTTCCTCGAGATTCAGGAGAAGGTGATGGCTGAACTGGGACTGGGGATTGAGGAGGCATC
>DYTM01000203.1 GCA_020725985.1 Methanomassiliicoccus sp. | reverse complement strand
TATCGCGTAGAGATGGCGGAGCTCGCTTCGAAGTACTCGGGAGTGAACCTGATAGAGCTGGGCACCAGCCGGAACCTGGCTAGGTTGTACAAGGAGATCCTCGGCTTCTGCCGGGGGGAATTGAGGGACATGCTCGCCGGCTACCTCGCCAGATGGGACGAGTGGAATATCAAGACGATCTTGAGGGGGAAGTACTACGGGGCGAGCGTCGAGGACATACAGGAGGACCTCGTGCCTGCGGGGAGATTGAGCGAGGCATCGCTCAACTCGCTTCTGACCCTCTCCACCGTCCAGGAAGTCCTGGATGCGTTGAGGGAGAGGGAGGGCGCGCATATCCCGGACGAGGTCATGGCCGCGTTCGAGGAATCCGGAGCGCTCGAGCCCCTCGAGGAGTACTTCGACAAGGTGTACTACTCGAGGCTCATCGCCGCCATCCGGTCCAAGACGAAGCCCGGGAGACTCTTCCTGGCGCTCGTTCAGAAGGAGATCGATATAACGAATTTGAGGACGCTCCTCAAGCTCAAGCGGGAGAGGGTCGCCGTCGACAAGTTCCGGAACTACTTCATCGAGGGCGGCAGGGAGCTGGGGATGCAGGAGCTCATGCGGCTCGCCAGCGTCGAGACATTCGAGCAGACGGTCGAGGAGCTCTCGAAGTTCTCGTTCTACGAGGACATCAAGGAGGCGCTCCAGAGCGCGAAGGAGACTGGATCCCTGACCGAAGTGACGCTCGCGTTGCAGAAGTACCTCGTCCGGCAGTCGGAGACCTTCTCCCACATGTTCCCGTTGTCTGTGCTTCCGGTCCTCGACTATGTGATCCGCAAGAAGATCGAGGTAGACAACATCAGGATAATCGCCCGCGGCAAGGAAAGCGGGCTTGATCCAGAAGTGATAAAGAGACTGTTGGTGATGTGATGGAGATCGCTGTCCTGGGAAACGAGGAGTTCATTCTCGGCTTCCGCCTCGCTGGCGTGACCAAGGTGTACAAGGCCGAGGGGGCGGAGGTCGAGGAGAAGCTCCTCCAGCTGATCGAGGAGAGGTCCATAGGCGTGCTGGCGATCGACTCATCAGATCTCGACAAGCTTTCTGCCAGCGCGAGGAAGAGGGCGCTGGAGAGCATCGCCCCCGTGGTCGTCCCGGTGGGCAGGGAAGAGGGAGACCTTCGGGAGAAAGTCAAGAGAGCTATCGGTGTCGATTTGTACAAGACTGAGAGGGAGTGATATGATTAAGATCGGTGAGATCTACAGGGTGGCCGGGCCGGTCGTCACGGCGGTCGGCATCACCCCGAGGATGTATGACGTCGCGCTCGTGGGCGAGGAGAGGCTCATGGGGGAGGTCATCAAGATATCGGGGGAGAAGGTGGTCATCCAGGTCTACGAGGATACCTCGGGCCTGAGGCCCGGGGAGAAGGTGCAGGACACGGGGCAGCCGCTGCTGGCGGAGCTGGGACCGGGCCTGCTCGGAAGCGTCTACGACGGCGTCCAGCGACCCCTTCCGGTCCTGATGGACGCGATGGGCAACTTCATAAAGAGGGGCGTCAGCGCCCCGGGGCTGGACCGCAAGAAGAAGTGGAAGTTCGTCCCGACCGTCAAGAAGGGAGACGAGGTCAGGCCGGGCTCGATCATCGGGAAGGTCCAGGAAGGATATATGGAGCACAGGATCATGGTCCCGCAGGGTATCGCGGGGGCGGTGGACGCGGCGAAGGAAGGGGATTTCACCGTCGACGATCCCGTCTGCGCCGTCGGCGGGAAGGAAGTGAAGATGATGCAGCCATGGCCGGTGCGTTTCGGCAGGCCGATATCGAGGAAGACCCTCCCGGACGTCCCTCTCGTCACCGGGCAGAGGATCCTCGACACGCTCTTCCCCCTCTCGAAAGGGGGGACGGGGGCGATACCCGGGGGCTTCGGCACCGGGAAGACGGTCACCCAGCAACAGCTGGCGAAGTGGAGCGACGCGGACATCGTCGTCTACATAGGGTGCGGGGAAAGGGGGAACGAGATGACCGAGGTCCTCGCCACCTTCCCGAAGCTCGAGGATCCTAAGACTGGGGAACCTCTGATGGGGAGGACGGTGCTCATTGCGAACACCTCCAACATGCCGGTCGCCGCTAGGGAAGCGTCCGTCTACACCGGGATGACGATTGCCGAGTATTACCGGGACATGGGGTACGATGTTTCGCTCATGGCCGACTCGACCTCCCGTTGGGCGGAGGCGATGAGGGAGATCTCCTCCAGGCTCGAGGAGATGCCGGGCGAGGAAGGATTCCCGGCGTATCTCGCCGCCCGGCTCTCGGACTTTTACGAGAGGGCCGGAAGGGTCAACACCCTCGGCGGCTCCAACGGCTCCGTGTCGGTCGTGGGGGCGGTCTCTCCGCCCGGCGGCGACCTGAGCGAGCCGGTGACCCAGAACACACTGAGGATCGTCAGGGTCTTCTGGGCCCTCGATTCGAAGCTCCGGGAGAGGAGGCACTTCCCCGCCATCAACTGGCTCACCTCCTACTCGCTCTACACCGCCAACCTGGACGGCTGGTACAGGAAGAACGTCGCCGAAGACTTCCCGGAGATCCGGGCCTGGGCGATGGAGGTCCTGCAGAAGGAGGCGGAGCTCCAGGAGATCGTTCAGCTCGTCGGCTCGGACGCACTCCCGGAGGAACAGAAGC
>DYTM01000012.1 GCA_020725985.1 Methanomassiliicoccus sp. | reverse complement strand
CGGATCTTCAATCGAGGTCTTCGGGAATGCTCAGGATCTGACCGGGAACACGATGAACTCCGGGAAGATCATCATCCATGGAAACGCGTGGGACGTGACCGGCCTCGCGGCAAGGGGCGGGACGATCCTGGTCAAGGGAAACTCCGGATACAGGGTCGGCATACACATGAAGGAGTTCGCCGGGACCAAGCCTGCGGTGGTCATCGGAGGGACGGCGAAGGACTACCTCGGGGAGTATATGGCCGGCGGCACGATACTCGTCCTCCGCCTCGGAATGGACGACCGGTCCCCGTTGGGATCGAACATCGGGGTCGGCATGCACGGGGGCAGGATCATCATCCGTGGAAAGGTGTCGGCGCAGCAGATCGGCATGGGAGCGGTCATGGGGGCGGTGGGTCCGGAGGACGTTCCCCAGCTCGAGGCGCTAGCGGACGAGTTCGAGGAAGCGTTCGATCTCGAGGTGCCCGGGGACTGGAGCGACTACACCAAGGTTTCGCCGACTGGGCACAGGCCGTTCCACGGACACTACGACCCGACGCTCATTTGAACGAAGTCAGATGCCGTGGAATCTCATCACCGACTCGAGAACGATTTGAACTTCAAGGTCCTGGAGTCCGAGGGGGACGATCTTCCGCGCGATGATGTTCTCGAGCGCCCTGTTGTCGGGCGCGTATATCCTGATCATGATGCACCTGTCCCCGCTCACGTTGAGGACCTCCATCACGCCCGGGATTTCCTTGAGCTTCTTCAGGTCCTCGATCGACACCCCCTTCCCCGGGTTGGCGAAGATGATTGCGTCCGCCCTCATCCCCGTCTGCTCGATATTGACCACCGCGACATAGCCGAGGATGACCTTGTCGTCCTCGAGCCTTCGTATCCTGTCCCGGACGGTGGAGGGGGACCGGCGGAGCCTCGAGGCCACCTCGTTATGGGTCATTTTGCCGTCTGTAGCAAGAAGTCGAATGATCTTCCGGTTCATTTCGTCGACGGCGACCAACGGCACTTCCCCCCCAACGAATCTCAGCGCCCGACACTACGCAATTTCAAGATATAACCCTTTCCGGAGAACAACGCCCTTCCGGCGGAAAAACTCGAGGTTTCATGTTGTTGCGGCGTTGTTCAAGTCCATCGCCCCTTGGGGACCCCGGGTGCCAGGAGTGGCCTGATGCGAGGACTCGAACTGCCCGGTCGCCGCGGGAGGCTAACCCATCCTATAGGTAGGCTCCGGCCTAGAAGGCGAGAACGAGGTGTCTTCCACGCCCCCGAGGGAAAGACCATGTAGGGAAAGGGAGGAGTCAACCGATCGCCTGACGACCTCCCTCAGCTTCTCCGGGGAGGAGACCACGCGCGCGTTCACCGTCATTGCGACCGCTCCACTCCCGTACCGCGAGCCCTTGACTCCGTCGACGCTCACGTCCTGGTACACCAGGCTCATCTTCATCGCATTCGACCCGGAGCTGAGGATGAGCTTGACATGCGCGATCTCCCCGGCTTCGTAGTTCTGGGCGATTGCCTTGAGCATCTCGATTGCGAGCCGGTAGGTGTCGGTGCGCTCCCTGAGCTCGAACCTGTACGAGCCGTTATACCAGCCCAACTCCGCCTCCGCCCTGGCGTAGATGTCGTAGTCTATCTGGACGGGGCGGCTGGAGCTTACCTCGCTCGAGATCACGTTGGCCACTATGGCGTCGAGCCCGACGCCGTTGACGGAAGAGTACTGAACAATCCTGGCTCTCGGATTTATCTTCTCGATCGTCCCGATCACCTCCGGCATCCGCTCTTTCGGGGCGATATCGGTCTTTGAGAGCACCACCACCTCGGCCTCCTCTATCTGATGCCTTCGAAGGTAGTCACCTGGCGTCTGGGGGTCAATGATATCCGACAGCAATCTCGAGCTATCCACCACTGTCATGAGAGGTGCCACTTCGAACTCATCGGGATAGATGGCCTTGAGGGGCGCCACCACCGTCGAGAGGAGGTCGGTGCAACTCCCCACCGGCTCCGCCAGGATGACGTCTGGTTTCGAGATACGAGCAAGCTGCCGCGCGCTCCTGAGGAAATCGGGGAACCGGCAGCAGAAGCACCCCCTGAGGACCTCCTCCACATCGTAGCCCATCGACTTCGCGTATTGGGTATCGACAAGGACCTCTCCCTGATCGTTCGTGATGATCGCAACGGACCTGTCCGCCGCCTTCAGCTTCGCGGCTATCCTCGTGGCGAGCGTCGTCTTCCCCGCCCCGAGGAACCCGCCGATGATTCCGATCCGCGTCGTCATCTCCCTTCCCTCGCTTCCTTCGGTCCGTTACGGTAACCAGCCCCCTCGATAAAATCCTTGCTCTCCCATTTCCCGTGGCGCTCTCCGCCCATCGAGGGACCGTCATCATTCAGCCCCGCATCGGTCGTCCTATCGCAACCTATCCTTCTCATTTCTCCGCCCCTGACGGTATCTCGGCGATCCGAGTCGCGCGTTCATCGGCAGACTTCTCCGGGTACAGGTGAACGAAGGCGTAGGCAGCCAGGAGCGCTCCCGTGATCTCGGCGGCGATGAAGAACAGCGCGCTCGAGGGCGCGATGCCGCAGATGGCATAGGTGAACATCCTCGCGAAGGTGACAGCGGGGTTGGCGTACATCGTGCTCGAGGTGGTGATGAGCATCCCCCCGACGACGCCTCCGACGGACAACGCGGTGAATTTCGACTTTCCCCTGATGCAGCCGAATATGACCGCTACGAGGAGGAATGTCCCCAGGAACTCCGCGAAGAAGAGCCCCGGGGTCTTCACGCTTTCGGAAACAACGATGAGAACTGGTCTCGTATCGAAGAACATCAGGTGGGTCGCGAGCAAGCCGATGGATGCTCCAGCGAGCTGGCTGAGCATGTAGCAGGTGGCCTCCCTGCCGTTCATCTTCCTCGCCGCGAGCATTGACAGCGTGACTGCAGGGTTGAAGTGAGCTCCCGACACAGGGGCGAGCATCTCGATGAGGGCGAAGAGAACGAAACCGACCGCAACTGCGTTCATGAAGACGGACAGGGCGAGGCTTCCTCCGAGGACATCGTAGACGAGTATCGTTGACGCGATCGCGGCTATGACCAAGAAGAGCGTCCCGATGAACTCCGCAAGCATTGAGCGTTTCAGATCCGCCGTGCCAAGTCCCCCTGATCCTCCGTTCGGGAGTCTCGATTTCAAATGGTTAGGTTGGGAGGGGTTATGAAGTCGGTCTATAAATAATTAAAACCAGAGTCAAATAATGCAGAGACCGGGGTCGAAGGGGGATCGATGGAGGCCACGAGATCGAGAGCTGCAATTCGATATGCCGACATCTCCCTCGAGAACATGTTATTTGTAGAAAAGGAAATGCCTATGACTCCGCATAGAATCGAGGAGTTGGATTGTATCAGGAGGAGATCTCGCGCACGATGCGGACCTCGCTACGAGCTATTTCTTCTGGACGAGGTGAAGTCCATCACGGGACTGCATAGTTTATGTAATCGAAAGTAATTCCACTTTTGTTGAAATATCTCTGTCAAAAGGCAGCGCCCCATGAGGAGGAACGGATCGGTTCCCAAGTACTCAGCGGGTTTGGTGGAGAGCCATGACCGACGGCGTCTCGAAGAAGCTCTCCTTTCTGAACCGCTATCTTACTCTATGGATCTTCCTGGCCATGTTCCTCGGGGTGGGGTTGGGTGCCGCAGTCCCGGGTATCGCGGACGGCCTCAACTCGCTCAGCATCGGGACGACCTTGATCCCGATCGCGATCGGCCTCATCCTTATGATGTATCCGCCCCTGGCGAAGGTGAAGTACGAGCAGCTCCCACGGTTGACGAGAGTGCCGGAGTCGAGGAGCATGTTCACCACCTCACTGGCGCTCAACTACCTCGTCGGACCTTTCCTCATGTTCGCCCTCGCCTGGATCTTCCTTCCCGATCTCCCTGAGTATCGCATCGGCCTGATCCTCACCGGGCTGGCGAGATGCATCGCGATGGTCCTGGTATGGAACCAACTCGCTGAGGGGGATTCGGAGTACGCCGCCGTACTCGTCGCGCTGAACTCCGTCTTCCAGATCCTAACCTACTCCTTCTACGTCTACTTCATGATCTTCGTCCTCTCCGAGTTCATCGCTCCTGGATCGGGTGTCGCCGTGTCGATATCGATATGGGAGGTCGCTCAATCCGTCTTCATCTACCTCGGCATTCCCTTCTTCGCAGGCATCATCACCAGGTACGCTCTCCTGCCGAGGAAGGGTGCGGACTGGTACGACAACAAGTTCGTTCCCAAGATCGGGAAGGTCTCGCTCCTCGCCCTCCTATTCACGATCGTCGTCATGTTCTCCCTGAAGGGCGAGTACATCCTCCAGCTGCCCGTGGACGTACTGAGGATCGCCATCCCCCTCGTCATATACTTCGTCATCATGTTCCTCCTCTCCTTCCGCCTCTCGATCAAGCTGAAGTTCGACTATCCTCACGCCGCGGCACAGAGCTTCACCGCCGCCAGCAACAACTTCGAGCTCGCTATCGCTGTCGCAATCGCAGTCTTTGGCATCGGCTCGGGTATTGCTTTCGCTGCGGTCATCGGCCCCCTCATCGAGGTGCCCGCGCTGATAAGCCTCGTGAACGTCGCCTTCTGGTTCCGCAGGAAGTACTACGATACGGAAGGAAAGGTAAAAGCGGCCGCCCCTGCCTGAGGATCGTGCAAGGAGATTTCCCTCAGGCTGGTGGAGCTGGGGTTTGGTTGCGCCAAGTGCAATAGGCTGGAGAAGTTCATGAGGCAGGCTAATAGGGAGCTGGGAACACAGGCCGAGATCGTCAAGGTCGAGAGCATCGAGGAGATCATGAAGCGAGGGCTCATGGTGACCCCTGCGCTATACATCGATGGGAAGGCAAGGGCGGTCGGGAGGGTTCCAGGCGAGGAGGAGATCAAGGCGATGGTCAAGGAGGCTGGCGTATGAGGAAGGGTGAGAAAGAAGAATGCATGTGCAAGTCCGGAAGGGTACTGGTTTACTCGTGTTCCGGCGGATCGAACGTGGGGCAGATAAGCAATGAGGCGGCCAAGTCGTTGGCAATGATGGGGATCGCGAAGATGGCCTGCCTTGCCGGGATAGGCGGACACGTGAGCGGGATCATCGAGTCGGGGAGGTCCGCTGACAGCATCGTGGCGATTGACGGATGCTCGGTGCACTGCGCCGAGAAGGGGCTCGAGCACGTTGGCCTCAAATCCTCAGTTCATGTAGTCGTCACCGATCTTGGCATGAAAAAATCGTACGATCTCTCGTTCGAGGATCGGGACGTGGAGCTGGTGACCCAGGCCGTGCGATCGCTGATGCAATCCGCATAGTATCCTCGCGGTGGCCCTCGCCCAGTCAGTCAATCGCATTGTTCCGGGATTGAGCGAGTTCCTTCTCGCTGAAGGTCTCCTCGATCCATTGGGTGATCTGATATCTGACATCTCTGAAGGCCGCGAGCCTTGTTCCCTCGTTTCCCTCACTTCGAGAAGGGTTCGGAAACCCCTGTGAATGTACCCCTTCCTTCCTGGAAGGAAGGGACATACGTCCTAGGCATCGCTGCACAGTGTGACGACGAAGTCGAATTCCTCGCCCTCCAGACCCTTCAATCTCTTGGCACGATGGAGTGAAATATCGATGCCTATCTCCCTCATCGCTCGGATGGCCAAAGGATTCACCGATGTCGGCCTCGTTCCTGCGCTCGATGCGTCAAACCGGTCCCCGAACAATGCCTTTGCGATTCCCTCAGCCATCTGGGATCTGGCGTAGTTGTGTGTGCAAATGAACAGGATTCTCTTCCGTTCCTTCGTCGTCAACGGGCCGGCCATGGTTTGTGTCTCGGATGGTTTTGTTGCATTCCAGGTCGCCACTGCTCCGACCTGAGCAGTCGATTGAATGATTCGATATATAGCGATGGTCGTCTCACCATCCTTATTCCCGCCACCATGTCCCTACACCTTCATCCTCTCAGCATCATCATCCCACTCCCCGCTTAACTATGGTTAAATAGGAGAGAATCCAAATAACGAACCAAAGCGGGGCGTAGGAAATGAGGAAGGAGAAGAAGCTTGCGATGTTCGGGGAGATGGCTGCCGCCGTCGGGATGATAGAGCACTGCAGGGAATTCGCCTCTCTAGTTCCCGAAGTAAGGACCAATATCGTCTACTCGACGGAGAAGCCCGAGTCCCCCATGGACGTTCTTGCCGTGGACGGGCGCATCACCGTCGTCGACGGGATGCCGAGGGCCTCCGGGAAGGTGAAGTTCGGCGCATCGAGTCATATGGCCCGGCTCATCATCGAGATCAATCGGAGGGACCCTGAGGTTCGAGCCGGCATCAACTTCGCCAGCACCCCCGAGCTGATGGAATGGCTCGAGTCGTACTGCAAAGAGAGGAGCTGGGTGTTCAGCGCGATCGATCGCTCCCGGGAACCTCAGGAGATCACAATCGGGGAAGGGGAGTCGATGCCGTGGAAGATCGCTGAGGCGGTGAGGGCGGCCGGAGGGGCGGTTCCAAAGGTCTTCTACGAGACGGGGGCGGTCGGGAAGGAGCCTGTCACCGTCCTGATCGGGGCCGATCCGGTTGAGGTGGCCGAGCAGTCTTGCGAGATCGCCGTCGCATATGCTAGGAAGATGGAGAGGATTCCGAGAATCGGCAAGATCGGGCTTGAGGAGTTCGATTCGCTCATTCAGAAGAGGCTGGGGGCCAAGGACAGGAGCGTCATCGTCCCCCCGATGCCTGGTGTCGATGCTGGTGTCGTCGACCTCGGCGAGGGGAAAGTCCTCGTCGTCGCGGAAGATCCAATCTTCTCGATTCCCAACCAGCCGCTCGACATGTTCGGCTGGTACACAGTCCACATCGGTGCGAGCGACGTCGCCGTCATTGGGGTGAGGCCGAGGTACATGACTTACACCCTCCTTCTGCCCCCCGGAACGGTCGAGTCGGAAATTGAGACAATCGTGGAGTCGATCCACATCGCGGCCAAGGAGCTCGGGATTGCGATCGTCGGCGGGCACACTGGCTTCTATCCCGGAATCTCCACACCCCTCATCGGTGGCGTGACCGTCCTCGGGATCGCCGACAAGGGCCAGTATGTCACTCCCGCTGGCGCGAAGGCGGGAGACGACGTCATTCTGACGAAGGGCCCAGCTATCGAGACCGTAGGCATACTCTCGTCTCTTCGAGAGGTCGAGCTGATCAAGCGATACGATCCTTCTCTGGTGGAGAAGGCCAAGGCGCTCGCCAAGCAGATGTCCGTCGTCAAGGACGCAATGGCGGCGATGGAGGTCGGAGGTGTGACGGCGATGCACGACGCGACCGAGGGAGGCGTGATCGGCGGGTTCTTCGAGGTGGCGAATGCGAGCGACGTCGGCATGGAGATCGACGAGTCTCTGTTTGTCTTTCCAGAGGAGGTGAGGATCGTCTGCGAGGCGTTCGACATCGACCCGGCGAAGGCGATTGCGGAAGGATCGCTCATCATCACTGCCCGGCCGGAGAGCTCCTCTCTGATCGTGAAGAAGCTCAAGGAGTCGGGGATCGAGGCCTCGGTCGTCGGGAAGGTGACCTCCGACATCGGAAGAAGAACGATGAAAAGGCGATCGGGGGAGATAGTTCCCCTGGAGATTCCATGCCAGGATCCATTCTGGCCGGCCTTCTTCAAGGGGTTGAGGTGAAGCGCTTCATTCCCAGGATTTGACCGGGGAAATCTCCCTCAGCGCCGCCACCGCTTCCGGCAGGATGCCGAGGAAGTAGTCCACTTCCTCTGCCGAGGTCAGCCGACTGAGCGATACCCTGAGCGAGCCCCGGGCGTGCTCCGGCTTCATCCCGCAGGCAAGGAGAACATGCGAGGGATCGAGGGACTTCGTCGAGCAGGCGGAGCCGGTCGAGGTGGCGATGCCCTTCGAATCGAGCTGGAGGACGAGCGATTCGCCCTCAATGAAATCGAAGCGGAAGTGCGCGTTGTTGCACAGGCGCTTGGTCCTGTGGCCGTTGAGGTGTGAATTCGGAATGCCGGAAAGGACCTCGGAAATCATTCTGTCCCTAAAGGACCGCATCCTCTCCACATCCTCCTCCATGCTTCCCATCGCTATCTCCATCGCCTTCCCCATGCCGACTATGCCGCTCACATTCTCTGTCGACGATCTCAGTCCTCTTTCATGACCGCCCCCGTACATGAGCGGTCTGATTTTGACTTCCTTCTCCAGGTACAGCGCCCCGACCCCTTTCGGGCCGTGGAGCTTGTGAGCCGACATTGAAAGAAGATCGACGTTATCCTTCACCACATCGATCGGGGTCTTGGTCACCGCCTGCACCGCGTCCGTGTGGAAGAGCGCCCCCTTGTCGTGTGCGATCTCCCCGATCGCCCTGATCGGCTGAATTGTCCCGATCTCGTTGTTCGCCGTCATGACGCTGACAAGGAGCGTTCTCTTGGTGACCGCCTTCTTCACATCTTCCTCCGAGATGATACCATACTCGTCCACCGGCAGGTAAGTCACCTTGAATCCCTGAGTTTCTAGAAACTGGCAGGTGTGAAGGACCGCGTGGTGCTCGATGAGCGAGGTGACTATGTGATTTCCCTTTTCTTTGTTGGCGAAGACGGCGCCCTGTATCGCGAGATTGTCTGATTCCGTCCCTCCGGCCGTGAAAACGATCTCCTTCGATCTTGACCCGATGGATTCGCCGACTATCTCTCTCGCCGCCTCGATTGTGTTAGCCGCCTCCCTTCCGAAGGAATGAAGACTGGACGGGTTGCCGAAGCGGTCGGAGAAGAACGGCAGCATCGCCTCTACCACCTTCGGATCCACCATTGTCGTCGCGCTGTTGTCGAAGTACACTCGGTTCATGTGCTCACCGCCGGTTAACGATAGTTACATCTCTCAGATTCCTTGCCCGGGATAATCATCCCGGATAATAAGGCTGGGCAATGCTTCTTATCCCTTGTCTTGACTATCTTGATTGCGTTCGAAGGAGAGCGGAGAGGGACTGTGAACGAGTCAGATCTGAAGGGTTGGCTGATCGAAGAGATCCGCAGATTCGTGAGGGAGGACGAAGGCAACAGGCTCCTCCTGGACGGATCGCCGATCTTCGAAGAGCCACTGATCGGCTTCGCCGCCGGAGACGATCCGATATTCTGCAGCTACAAGAAGATCATCGGCAGTTTCCACTTGACCCCGGAGGAAGTGGCGATGAAGGTCGCAGTCGACAGAGGCGGCCCCGCTCCCCTCTCCCGTCGGCTTGGAGTCGTTTCATACATTCTCCCGATCTCAAGAATGACCAGGGAGGAGAACTCGAGGATGAGTGACGCTCCTTCGGAGCGATGGGCGCACACGAGGCTGTTCGGGGAGAAGTTCAACCGAAAGCTCGAGTCGCATCTGGTATCCGAACTGACCAATAGGGGCAGGTTCGCGGTCGCCCCAGATCTCGAGAAGAGCGTCTACGAGGGCGTCGTCGACGAAAGGGTGGGGGCGGCATCCAGCTGGTCGCAAAGGCACGTCGCATTCGCCGCGGGCCTCGGCACCTTTGGCCTATCGGACGGTCTTATCACGAAGAAGGGGAAGGCGCACAGGCTCGGAAGCATCATCGTCGACGAGCCTTTCGATTCCCCAGCGAGACCGGGGGATATCCACCGGGACTGCCTCTTCTTCCAGGATGGCTCATGCATGGAGTGCGCGAAGCGATGCCCCGTCGGCGCGATTTCGAAGAGGGGACACGATAAGAAGAAGTGCGCGGACTTCGTCTACGGGCAGACGCCGGTCGTCAGGGAGAGGTATGGCATCGACATCTACGCCTGCGGACTTTGCCAGTGCGGGGTGCGATGCGAGCACGGTCTTCCGAAGAAGACGCGACGCCGGGCGTAGGGTTCAGGAAGGATTGCCGTCGCGAGATCATTTCTTCGCGTACCGCCATCCGCCCTCGAATCCCTCTTTCATGCACTTGACGCATTTGGCGTATTCGAGCGTCGATATTCCGAGTATTCTGTCCCCGTCGTAGACTATGTTGAACACGACGTCGGGGAAGATGATCGATCCCGAACTCACCTCTTTGTCGTTGTAGCGCTGGTAGACTCTCGCCTTTGTCACTGCGACTGGCCCGAGCCCCTCCAAGCTGCTGTCCTTCTTTGCTCCCAGGGGAAGGATGATCTTCACGTCCTTCTTCTCGAGAGCAGGCCTCAGCTCCTTCAGTAGCGCCATCGGTATTCCGTTGATTCTTATGTTACGGGCTTTTTCGATCCTCCTCCTGATCGCATCCAGTCCCTTTTCGATGTCTGTGTAGTTTGACCCTATACACATCTCGTACCTGCCATCCACTATCGGCATCTTTCAAACCTCCATTCTCTCAAATCGTGCGATGACGAGCTCACTCTCCCCACCCAAGGTTCCACCACTCGGAGAAGCACTTCACGCAATCGTCGTAAAGCATCTCCGAGACGAAGTATCGTTTCATCAGGGGGGATGCTCGATGACGGTGAATATCCTCTCCTCGTCCAAGGTCACGCTCATTGATGGCGTTTCCTTCGACTGCACGAGGCTGACGATTCTCATCTGCGCCGGTTTGACCTCCAATCCCGGCCTCCCATCATATTTCTCGCCCGGGAAGAGGACGATCTTCGTTTCAGCATCAGCGTCAATCGAATCCTCCACTTCCGTCATGAACTTCGCCGTCGCGTTCGAAATCCAAATCGTCCTCGCGTTTTCGATGCTCCGCTTCAGCGCCGGCATGCCTATGTCGAAGTTCGTGATGACGAATCTTTCCTTCATCCTCGTCTCCTCCTTGTCAAAGAATGAGCGGACCACATCTACCAGACTCCTGAACTCGCCCACCTTTTTCTCCAGAACAACGCTCGGGTCGACCGGCCTGAAGAGGAGAAGGTATCCGGAGTAGACCTTCGCCCATCCTTTTCTCACAAGCGACTCGAGCACCTCGTACACCTTCGTTCTCGGAATTCTCGATTCCATCGATAGCTGGGCGGCTGTAGTCACGTGCTTCGAAAGGAGAGCGGCGTACGCCCTGCTCTCATACTCCGTCAGACCAACATTGCCGAGGAGGTCGAGCAGATCGTCGCTCATCGCGATGATAATCGCAGGTGGCATCTTCTAGTTGGTGTAACTGAGCAGAGGTACAGGGAATCAATGAGATCGTCTTAGCAGCGTCGACTCAAAGAGCAGGGAAAGTTTATCAGGTATAGCATGGATGATTACTCAAGGCGCGTGAGCCTTTGAAAGGCGGGTGGGGGTCGGGATGAGGAAGTCACTGTTGTCGTTGTCGGCTTGTGGGCTTGTTGCGGCGGAAGGTAGCGATCAGGGCGGAGGGGGACGCAAGCGTACGATCCACATTGCTGCAGGGATCATTTCGATCGTCGTGGCCTTGGTCCTCGTGGTACTCGCCCTTCTTCTGTCGATCGCATCGTCCGAGCAGGTAGTTGAGGACGGCGACTACATCAGATACGATGTCTCTGGCTGGTATGGAACAGCTGAGAATGTGATTGAAGGTCATGCGAGAATAACGTTCACAGATTTCACGGAAACGACGCTCGTCGCCACGGCCACATACACTGGAAATGTTCCCCACTCAATCTTTGCGGCAGCTGGCGAATACGAATACTCGGTTGAGGATGGGATCTGGACGACAGAGGCTTTGACCGAGGACATTCTGGGCGATCCGAGCTACAAGATCGGCGAGGGAAGTGTGAACACCACATTTAGCACAATCGAGGTCGACATCTACGCGTTCACCGAGAGCGGCGTGTATGTGGAGCTGTATGTGGCAAAGGGGACCGGCATACCCGTCAAGATGAACATGGTCACAACATCTATCAACTTGGTGCTTATTCTCGATGATACGAGTATTGAATGGATTGAAAGGCTGTAGTCCAGTAGTCCCGCTTCAGTCTGTGCTGACGTCATCTTGATCAAGGAATGAGTGGGCTCACCCGGATTCGAACCGGGGAGCTTCGCCGCTCTCATTCGGCCGGTGAACCGCCGTCGAATTGTGAGGGCGACGTCATAACCGCTAGACCATGAGCCCGATTTCCAGAAAGAAATCGCCGTATTAATCTCTGACGGTTATCTGGTCCATCTCGACAAAGACCATTCAGTGATGACCTGGGTCGCCCGGAACACCCCGTCGCTGAATAGAAGCGAGAAGTAGCCGGTCTTGTGGTTCGTGCTTCTCAGCTTGACCGCCCTTATCCTCCTCTGAATGTCCGTCTCCCCGATCTCCTGGAGCTTCAGGGAAATGACCCCGTCCGCCAGATACCCCTCGTCGTACTTGTTCTCGAACATCTTATCAGGCGAAGTCTCGGAGATGAGGAACGATGTCACCCCGAGATTCCGAAGCCATTCGAAGAGGTAGAAGAGCTCGGTACGCCGGTTCTCGGACATCTGCGCCGCCATTTCAAGCACATCGAGCGAATCGACGACCAGAAGCTCGTACCCCACGCTGTGCTTCAAACTGTCCGCATACATCTTGAATACCTGGAGCCAGGTCCCCTTCGCGCTCAATTGGGTCAGGCTCTTCCTTATCAAGCCGAGGTCGAGGACGTGGACATACTCCTTCGCCCTCTCGTCGTCCATCCCCATCCCCCCCATCTGCTGGAGGAGGTTCTCCCTCGACTGCTCGAGCGTCATGTAGACGCTCTTGATCTTGTTCTGGATCGCGTTCTGGTAGATGATGCTGTAGGCGAGCGAAGACTTCATAGTGCCCGGGGTGCCGGTGATCAGAACGACCTGACCCTTCGGAATGCCCCCCTGCAGGTTCTCGTCAAAATTGTAAACGAACGTCCGCACCCGGTCGATGTGCACCGTCATTTTCCTTCCCGCAACTAGCGGTTAAGATGTGTGAAGTTATTTAACTTTTCGTCAGCTTATCAAAATCTGACACGTGCTGAATGCTCAAGAATCAGTGTGTCCCGGCGAGCGGAACGGAGAGGTTGAAACTCCTGCCGTCGTGTGAGAAAGCGTAGTACCGGGGATCGATGTCCGCGCCCCTCATCTTCATCACCCTCATCCACCGCTGGACCCTTCCGGCGTTTACTTCCTTCATGATGAGCTCGACCGCCCCGTCGGCCAGGTAGAGTTCTCCTTCGACATTCTCGAGGAGCGAACTCATCGCTCTCTCAGAGATGACGAGGACCGTGATTTCCATCGACTTGAACCAGTCGAAGAGATCCTTCATGTCCTGCCTTGTCAGTTCGTACTCAGTCAGCGCTTTGAATGATTCGAGTGAATCAAGAACGAACAGATCGAACTTCCACTCGGCGTGGACGTTCTTCACGTACCTCATCATTATGTTCCGCCAGTCCCCCCGCTCCTCCTTCATCCTCTTGCGGAGGTCGACCATATCCACGATCATGAGGTTGTCCCGACTCTTCTCTCGGGGCATGCCCAGTCGCTCCATCTGTCGGATCAGGGAATCCCTGCTCTGCTCGAGCGAGAAGTACATCCCCTTGAGATCGGCGAGCGTAGCGGAGTGGTGGAGAATATGATAGGCAAGGGTGGACTTCATCGTCCCGGCCATCCCGTTCAGCAGCACCACGCTCCCCGCGGGGATCCCGCCTTCGAGCACCGAATCTAGTTTCTCAACGTGCGTCCGAATCCGCCGGTCCGGTGCCTTCATCCCCAGGCCCGCTCCGATCTGGCGGCTCATCTCCTCTGTCACGGCGTCAAGGGTCCGCTTCATCATGACCTCCTCCGCGACCCTTTTCCCCCCCTCTTCGATCGTCGGCTTCCCGGCGACCTTCTCATCGAGCGATGCCTCGGCGGCTCTCAACTGCTGCTCGAGCTGGGCCATCCTCTCGAACCTGTCCTTGAGCTCCTCCTCGATCTGGCTCCGCAGCCGGGTCTTCCCCTCATCCACCATCCGCTGATAGTCATCCCTGAGCCGGACGAGCTTCTCGAATTCCTCCGAGCTCAGGGTCATCTTCCTTCCCTCCGCTGAGACCTCGAGCTCCTTCATCCCCTTCTCCAATTTCTTCGTCAGCGACTCGAGCTCCTTCTCCCGATCCTTCAGAACCTTCTCCCTGGCGCGAAGCTCGGCCTCGTCCTCCCTGACCCTCCTCATCGCTTCCTCGAGAGAGCGATTATCCTTCTCAATGTCCTCGATCGAGCGAAGCATCTCCTGCTCCCTCTCGGCCACCTCCCTCTCCTTCCTCGCGATGTCCTTTTCCCTGTCGGCGAGAAGCTGCTTCTGTCGCGAGAGGGACAAGTATTCCGACTGGCCGAGCATGATCGAGGTCTCCTCCTCGCTCATGACTCTCTCGACTGTGATCGAGGAAGGAAGGGTCTCGAGGCGTTGCTCCTTCACCTCCCTCAGAAGCTCCCCGCAGCGCCCGCACTGGATGTCGTCTGGTCTGACGCCCGCGCCGCACCTGGGGCACTCGAACTTCTTCTTCATTCAGTCACCAGGCTCTACTCGCTAATGACCTTGGTCACCTGGAACTTGGCGCCGCTGAACAGCAGGGTGTAGTAAGAAGGATCGTGGTTCGTCTCCCTCATCTTGACGCATCTGATCCTCCGCTGCGTCTCGACATCCCTCACCACCTGCATCTTGAGGGTGATGACGCC
>DYTM01000202.1 GCA_020725985.1 Methanomassiliicoccus sp. | reverse complement strand
AAGGGCGTCCTGCGTCTCGCGGACGTCCTTACCCCAGAGCTTCGAGGCGTCCTTGATCTCCACCTTTCCGTCCATGATCGATATCCACACGGGCTTCTTCGCCGCTCCCTTGATCACGAGCGCGTCGTAGCCGCACCTCTTCAACTCCTCGGCCACGTACCCTCCGCCGGTGGACTGTCCCCAGAACCCGGTCAGAGGGGACTTGAACGATATCGTGTACCGTCCCGAGCCGAGAATGCCCGTGCCTCCCTGGATCGGTCCGACAGCGAGAACAAAGACGTTGTCGGGTCCCAACGGGTCGGCGCCGGCGGGGATCTCATCGTAGCAGATCTTGACGCCGAAACCGACTCCGCCGAGCCACTTGCGGGCAAAAGCCTCGTCGAACTCCTCGGTGGAGACCTTGTTGTTGGTCACATCCACCTTCAGAATCTTTCCCCAGTATCCGTACATGTGCACACTTCCTCCCTTTCCAACCCCCTTTTCGAAGAACGGTCAGAAGGACCGTCGGTTGACTCCTGCCCCGATCGAATCCACGCGGTCCAGTGAGGCAAGACACACCTTGCTAGATGGGGCTTGTTTCGCTGACGGTAGAACCCGTTCGAACGCTTTAAGAATTTCGTTATGCCTAGCCCGACATCTCGCCTCTTGGCAAGAAATAAGAACACGTTGCTCAATGGCAACAAGCAGTAGGGGAAGAGGGAATGGAGGCGGACTGATGAAAGGAAGGGGCGAGGAAGGGGAGAGGTCGAGGAGCGGGGAGAAAGAGGAAACCGTCTCCATCTTGGCAGCGGCCATAGAAGTGGAGAAGTTCGGCTTCGAGATGTACATGAGGGTCTCCGAGTGCGTCCGGGACAAGAAGGGCGCCGCCCTGCTGAGAAGCCTTGCCAACGACGAAACCGAACACCGGAGGATCCTGGAGAAGGAGATCATGAAGATGCGGCCCGGTGTCGACCTCTCCTCCCTGGCCCCGACGAAGAAGTATATGGACCTCATCCCGGAGAGAATCTTCCCGAAGGAGGTGGAGGAGAAATGCGCCACCCTGGAGGGCGAGATCGGGATGATCGAGATCGGGATCGGGGTGGAGGACAACTCGGTCAGAATGTACTCGGAAGCCGCAGCCGGTACAGCAAACCTGGACCTCAAGGCTCTCCTCGTGGATCTGGCGAAGTGGGAGGGGCGGCACAAGAAGACGCTCGAGGAGAACCTCCACATGCTCAGGCTCGAGGGCTCCTGGTACGGGTACCTGCCGATCCTCGAGGGCTGAGCTTCCTGGATCCCCCACAGGAGGCTTCCGCTATCGCTGTGGATCCGATGGATGGACCGGGAATCCTGCGGTTGACAGCGAAAAGATAAATATCATGCCTCCATCCTTTACCCCAACCTGACCCTACCGAACGAGCGACGGCAAAGGTCCGCGGAGAAAGAGGTACCCTAATGGTCAAGATGCCGGATATCAAGAGGGATCTGCTCGCCTGCCTTCAATGCGGCTACTGCGTCCGGGTGTGCGACACCTGGGCCCAGACGCCATGGGAATCGGTCACGCCGCGGGGCAAGGTATTCTACCTGAACCAGATCATGAAGCGCTCCCCGATGGACACCCTTCTCGGAAGGAAGGTGGAGGTGGACGAGGAGTTCGTCCAGGCGCTCTACAAGTGCACCGGCTGCGCCTCCTGCTGGACCGTCTGCCACGTGCAAATCGAGTTCGCCGAGTTCTGGGAGAAGGTGAGGGAGTGGGTCGTCGAGCAGGGCGCGGGTCCCTTGCCGGCCCACAAGAAGTTCCACGAGAGAATCGACAGCGTCAAGAACCCGTACGGGGAGGCGGTGGAGAAGAGGGACGCCTGGTTTCCACCGGAGGTGCCGAGGGCGAAGAGCCCGGAGGCGATCTTCTTCGCAGGCTGCACGGCCTCCTACAGGGTGCAGAACATCGCGAAGGCCGGGGTCCTCGTCATGCACCGGGCCGGCGTAGGGCTCGACGTGTTGGGGGGAGATGAATGGTGCTGCACCTCGCCCGTCCTGAGGACGGGGATGACAGACCTCACACCGAGCTTTGCCGAGCACACGATAACGACGACCGAGAAGAGGGGGGCGAGGGCGATGGTCACCACCTGCGCCGGCTGCTACAAGACGACGATGAAGGACTACGGCCGGTTCTACTCGAACCCAACGTTCGAAGTCTACCACTTCTCCCAGTACGTTCAGAAGCTGATCAAGGAGAAGAGACTCAAGTTCACGAAGGAGATCAAGGCGAAGATCACCTACCACGACCCATGCCACCTCGGGCGGCATGGGGGAGTGTTCGAGCCGCCGAGGGAGGTCCTCAAGGCGATTCCAGGCGTGGAAATCGTCGAGATGCCGAGGAACAGGATGAGCTCAAGGTGCTGCGGGGCCGGCGGGGGTTACAAGTCCGCCTTCAACGACTTCGCCGTCAATATTGCCGCCGAGAGAATCAAGGAGGCTATGGACACCGGGGCGGAGATCGTCGCCACCTCGTGTCCCTTCTGCGTACTCAACCTCGACCAGGGAGCGAAGAAGCTTGGTGCGAACCTCAAGGTCATGGACATCTCCGAGCTCCTGATGGAAGCGACTGAGCCGGCGAAGGCTCAGTGATATCGCAGGCAGCGAGTTCACTCCATGCTTGTTTGCTCGATCACATCGAGCAGCTAGCTGTATCTA
>DYTM01000201.1 GCA_020725985.1 Methanomassiliicoccus sp. | reverse complement strand
TGATACGAATGGGAGCATTCTCATGGACGGCCCTGCTGTTCGCGTTCATGTTGGGCCTCTTCATTGTGATAGGCTGGGCTATAGGGAGCTTCTTCCTCGGGGACTGGATCCTCGGGGCGCTGTTCTTCCTCGCGATAGCGGCCGCATTCAATCTGATTGCCTATTTCTACTCGTCAAAGATTGTCCTATGGTCGTATAGGGCGAAGATCGTCACCGAGAAGGAGAGCCCGAGGCTCTACCGCCTTGTGAAGCTCGTTGCGTTCAAGGCGAACATGCCGATGCCGAAGGTGGCGATCATCCCCACGGACACCCCGAACGCCTTCGCGACCGGCCGCAACCCCAAGAACGCGGTCGTGGCGGCGACCGAGGGGATACTCAAGCTGCTAAACGATGATGAGCTGGAGGGGGTGCTCGCCCACGAGATCGGGCACGTGAAGGACCGGGACATCCTCGTCATGAGCATCGCAGCCACCCTCGCCGGGGCGATTTCCTTCGCTGCCAGATCGTTCTGGTACAGCATGCTCTTCGGCGGAGGCGGAAGGAGGGACAACAGCGCCGCGATCATTGGGCTCATCGTCGCCATCACCGCCCCGATCGCCGCCCTTCTCATCCAGCTCGCGATCTCGAGGAGCCGGGAGTACAAGGCGGACGTGGAGGGGGCGATGATCATCAACAGGCCGCTGAGCCTCGCGCGAGCGCTCGAGAAGCTCGAGGTCGCGAACAAGAAGAAGCCGATCGAGTTCGGGAATCCCGCGTCCTCGTCGATCTGGATCGTCAACCCGTTCGGCGCGAGCGGATTCGTCAGGCTCTTCTCCACCCATCCCCCGGTCGCGGAGAGAGTCAAGAGGCTCAAGCAGATCGCGAACAAGATGGGGCAGCTCTGACCTTCCACAAATCTTTCTTTTCCTTTCCTTCTCCTGCCTTCTTCTACCTCCATCTCCCGGCTTCATGCATCAGAAGAGGAGATCGTCAATCATGTCGATCCTTCTGACGAAGGCGTACGCCCCTCCGACGTTCGACACCTCCGAAAGGATCCTGTGGGCGTCGGTCCCGACCGATATCTTCACCAGCCCGCGGAACGATCTTATGATCTCCTCCGCCCTCTCGAAGTACGCGATCCCTCCGCGCTTGTACGGCGATGCAGTGTTCAGCTCGACGAAAAGGCCGAGCGAGGCGAGCTCCTCCGCAACCTCGGACGGTCTGAGGCCGTCGAAGGCCGTCTCGAGATCCGAATGAGCGAGCCCGCAGGGAACGGAGAGCTCCGACGCGATCCGTCCGACTGTCCTGAGATCCGCGCCTCCGTTAGCTCTCTCGTTGACATGCTCGAATAGGACGATATCCAGCTTGTTGAGGAAATCGATTGGAAGGTTCTCCAGGTCCGTTCGATCGGGATTCGCGTCCACCTCGACACCCACGAGCACCCCGATCGTCCCGTCGTACTTCCTTCCGAGATGCCTGATCGTCTCGAGATAGTCCTCGAATTCACCTTCCTGAAGCGAGCAGACCTTGGTCGTCGCGAAATGATCGGTGATCGCTATGTGCGTCAGGCCGTCCGTGGCGGCCTTCTCGACGATCCTGTCCGCGCCGAAGACTCCGTCTGAGAAGGTCGAGTGGGTGTGGAGATTGATCACTGAACCTTCTCCCACTTCTCCAGCTCCTGCACGCTCGAGAGGGTCCTTCCCCTCTTGATCTCCTCCCTGATCCTGTTCTCCCTTTCTAGGACGTCGACCGCGCGATTGGCCATCTCGACCGCATGCTCCTGCGGTACAACGATGACGCCGCTCTCGTCCCCGATGATCCAATCCCCGGTCCGAACGATCTGCCCGCCGCACACGATCTCGTGCCCAATCCCGCCGAACCCCTTCGGCTCCCCGGCGCGCGGGGTCACATGTCTCGAGAAGCAGGGGAAGCCGATGTCGAGGATGGTGTCCAGATCCCTCACCGCGCCGTCGACGACGATGCCCGCGATCCCCTTGACCTTGCAGCTCCAGGAGGCAAGCTCGCCCCAGACGGCGATGTCGCTCCCCCCCGCGTCGACGACGATCACGTCCCCCTTCTCCGCTCGGTCAATCGCCTCTACAGGCTTCGCCCAGTCTCCCTTCGAGGTCTGCACCGTTACCGCCTTTCCAACCATCTTCGTTCCCCGGGCGATTCTCGGAACGATGCCTTCCATCACGCCCCTCTTGTGCGCCGCGTCCGCTATGTTCGGCGTTGAGACGCGGCCGAACGCCTCGTATAGCTCCTCCTGGATGTACTTTCTCGACAGGTCGGTCGCGATCCCTTTCCCCCGTTCGATCGCCCTTTTGATGTTCCCCGCCGCCTCGCTCACCCTCTCCGCCTTGATGATTCCGCCTCCGACGATGATGACCGAGGCCCCAGATCGAACGAGCGCGGGGGCGGTCTCCGAGGTGATCCCGCCCGCCACCGCGACCGGGATGCTGATCGCCGAGGAAACGGCCCTCACCATCTCGGTCGGGGACTTCCCCCCCTTCATCTGCTCGTCGATCCCCACGTGCATGCAAACGTATGAAGCGCCGAGACCTTCCACCGCCCTCGCCCGAGCGACCTTGTCCTCGACGTTCATGAGGTCCACCATGATCTTCGTTCCGTACTTCCTGCCAGCGAGAACGGACTCCGAGATCGTTCCGTCGTCCGACAGGCCCATGACCGTCACGATGTCCGCTCCCGCCTTCGCCGC
>DYTM01000011.1 GCA_020725985.1 Methanomassiliicoccus sp. | reverse complement strand
GTCCTCTCCCCTTTTTGATGTCATTGTGAGCTCTCTTACAAGTGACGTCGGTCGACGACGCGTACAGCGTCCGAAAAGAATGGAATTGAGGGCGATGAGCGCGGGAAGGAAGAAGGTCGTACTTGCCTGGAGCGGGGGGAAGGACAGCGCAGTCGCGCTCCGCGAGCTGGTGAACTCGGGCGAATACGACATCGTCGGTCTGCTGACGACGGTCACCAAGGAGTATCGAAGGATCACGATGCACGGGGTGAGAGAAGAGCTCCTGGAGGCGCAGGCGCTCTCGGTGGGCCTCCCCCTCCTCAAAGTCAGCATCTCGGAGAGCATCGCGGAAGAGGAATACGAGAGGGTCATGGAGGCGACAATGTCCGATCTACTCAGCTCTGGCGTGGAGTATGTGGCGTTCGGAGACCTGTTCCTTGAGGATGTCCGCAGACGCCGGGAGGAGAACACTGCCAGGATCGGCATGAAGGCAGTCTTTCCCCTCTGGGGAAGGGACAGTTGGGGCCTCGCCCACAGCTTCATCAGCCTCGGCTTCAGGACTGTGACGACCTGCACAGACAGCCACTTCCTTGACGAGGGTTTCGTCGGAAGATACATCGATGAGGATTTCCTACGAGATCTGCCTGAGGGGGTCGATCCCTGCGGCGAGAATGGCGAGTTCCATTCTTTCGTCTACGACGGCCCAGTGTTCCGAAAGGCGGTGTCGTTCAGGAAAGGCGACGTGGTTCTCATGAGAGACCGATTCTACTTCTGCGATCTCCTTCCGTCTTGACGCTTCTCGACCAGAAGACATTGGCAGGTCCCCAGTCAATCTCCTCACAATCTGTCTAGAGCCCAAGCTCGACCGACACCTTCTTCATCCCTTCCAAGGAGAGGGGCAGAAACTCCTCCAGCGGCAACCCGATGTCGACGCAATTCGATATCCTTTCCCGGCTCACGTTCCGCGCGAAATCCTTGGAGTTGTACTTCTTCATCAATGACTCGGGCTTCACTTCCGCGAGCTTCTTCGAAGGCATGACAAGCGCGCAGGCGATGATCAATCCTGAAGCGGCGTCGCAGGCCACCAATGCCCTCTTCAGCCTCGAGTCCAGCGAGATCTTGGTGTGCTCGAAGTTGTGGGCCATAATCGCCTCGATCATCTCCTGGTCAACTTGATTGCGCAGGATCTCCGCAGCCACAAGTGTGTGATCATTCGGTCCGGAGCAGATCTCGAAGTCGATATCGTGGAGTATCCCCACCAACTCCCATCGATGGGGATCCTCACCCAACCGGATCGCCGCTTCCCTCATGACCGCTCCAACGGCAATCATGTGTTTGACGTTGTTCTCCTTTGATACCCGGGTCCTCACCAATGCAAGGGCGTCGTCCCTGTTCATCGTACCGCGCCGTCGTGGATATGGACGTAGACGGTATTAATCCCGCTTCTTCTCCCGGAATCTCATCGCGCCTGAATTCATACAATGGCGCATTCCAGTCGGAGGAGGGCCGTCCCTGAACACGTGTCCCAGATGCCCTCCGCACCGAGCGCACTTGACCGCCGTTCTCACCACGCCGAGACTCCTGTCCTCCTCGGTCTCGACCGCCTCCTTCTTGACTGGCTCCGAGAAGCTCGGCCATCCAGTACCGGAATCGAATTTGCTGTCGGAGGAAAACAGCTCGTTGCCGCAACCCGCGCAGATGTACGTCCCTGGGCGCTTGTTGTCCCAATAGGCGTTCCGAAAAGCAGGCTCGGTGCCTTTCCTTCTCAGCAGGTGGAACTCATCCGGCGTCAGGATTCGTCGCCACTCCTCATCGGTCTTCTCTACCTCGTGGGCCATGCGATCGCGGTCATTCATCCGAGCTTCCCCTACTAGCTGCTTGCTCCCGTCTCTCCTCGCTCGCCAACAGATGATCTAGTCAAGACTATGCCGATTGCACTTCTGGTATGACTGCATTGGACCTAGGCAGTCAATTGTTTTCCCGGATGAGGCAGTCCATTTGCCCCTCGTCGCCGAGTAATCTCTGCCGCCTGGATTCCTCTGTCTCGTGTGTGAGAAACTCAAACGAACCGAGTGGGATTTGTAGTCACGAACATGACTGGCAGGGCGATGACTTGTGCCGAGAACGGCACGAAGTACCTGCTCGTAGTAGACTTCTACTGTTCCGCAAGTTTTAAACCACCGTAGTCAGAGTCTATTGTTGGGGTGTCTAATGAAGACAAGTGGAATATTGGATATGACTGGAGGTGCTTTGATCATAATTGGCCTACTTGTATTCATTTTCGACTTCTATGGTTTGCTGGGGCTTATCGCCATGTTTGTTGGAGTGGCAATTGTGTTTGTTGGTGTCATAGTTCGCATTCGAGAACGCAAGAAATAGTCCAACGCCTTCCCCCATTTCTCTCATGAATTGCTGAGATATCGATAGCAGGATTGGTGATGGGACGGATTGGGACGCCCCCTCTATGCCGTCAGAAGACGAGTATCGTCGATTCGGAGAATGGTGGACCGAGCTGGATCTTAGTCCGCGAATTGAATGGCAAGAGGTCGATTTGCACCACTAGCGCTACAAAGCACCCGTCCGAGGGCTTGTGAGACGGGCCCAGCTCCTTCCCTTTCTTCTTCTGGAATATTCTAAATGCGCTTCCGTCAATGCGTCAATCATGAATGGAGCGCCGCCGATCCCCAAAGACGTCGCCAAATCGCTCTGCGACCAGATCCGGGCCGAGAAGGAGAGAAGGCTCTTCAGCCAATGTTGGGGATGCGTCAAAGCATCCAAAGGAGATTTCTCCAAGATGTGCGTTGGCAGTCGAGAGGACTTCAGAGGGTGCGGGCTGGTGAACAAGCGATTCGACAGGGGCGATTGAGCCAAACCCGGCGCACCTCGCAAGACTACCTTCATCCTCCATCAGGAAACCCAATGGCGAGGTTGGAGCCGGAGGATATCCAATTTCGGATTTCGGCTGTGAGAAAAAGCCATATGATAGATATGCCAGACTTCTCTGTTCTTCTCTTTTCGAATACTATAAGTACTAGTTGCTCAGTCGCAAACTGTGATGCCCACCAAGAAGGAAAAGCGAAACATCATAGGAGGGATCCTGGTTGTCGGTTTCATCCTGGCCCTTCTCGCGGTACAGCTGGTGCGGTTCTCCGCTCGCTATTTGGACCTCATTGAATCAGGATACTACATTGGAGTAGTCATCTTCATACTGGGACTAGTCCTGGTCATAGCATATGTCCTGTACTACGATTGAGACGAATCGTGCCCAACCGCCTTAGGCCATCACCGCATGCCGTCAGTACCGTCAGGAAGTAAGAATTGTCGATTCGGATAATGGTGGACCGAGCGGCATTTGTGCCCACGATTCTAACTGGCAAGAGGTCGATTTGTACCGAGATCGGTACAAAGCACCTGTTCGAAGGTATGAAAGATAGAACAAACCCCTTCCTCTCTTTTTCTATCTCTCGCTTGCGTCCAGATTTGGCAAGAGTCCTATTCTGAGAACTTCGTTGCCGTCATGTCCAGAATCATTCAACAGAGTTCACATCGGGTGATTGTCCCCCCTGCCCAAGGAAAGATGCTTTAGAAACCAAGCACATCGTGGGAGCATGTCACCCAGAATGGTAAGCATCCTCACCTTGGGGGTGAAGGACCTCCAAAAATCCTGCCATTTCTATGAGAGCCTTGGCTTTCAAAGATCCATGAGAAGTGATGAAGGCATCGTTTGGTTCATCACAGGCGGGACCGTGCTCGCCCTATACCCGTGGGACGCCTTGGCCGATGATGCCATGCTCCACCCAGAGGGGTCGGGATTCCGTGGTGTCACCATGGCCATCAATCTGAAGGACGAGCGAGAGGTAGATCGTTTCATCGAGAAGGTCAGGAAGATAGGAGGGAAAGTCATCAAGGAACCGCAGAAGGTGTTCTGGGGCGGCTACTCCTCCTACTTCCAGGACCCTGATGGCCATCTGTAGGAGGTGGCCTACAACCCGTTCTCCCCCGTCGATCCGGACGGGAGATTGGACATCGAGTGAGACCGGAGGACCGTATTTCATTTGTCCTCGCGCGTGTTATCAGAACCGTGAAAGACTCTTCCTCCAATCCTAGAGTCCTCACTTTTTCATCTCAACTAAGAACGGTACAAATTGAGCTAAGCCAGGAGAATGGTGGACCGAGCGGGATTTGAACCCACGGCCTCCTGCTTGCAAAGCAGGCGATCTTCCGGTCTGATCTATCGGCCCGTTGAAGGGTCGTAGCGCCCGAGCGGATAAATAGATTTCGCAGTCGTTCGTCTGGCTACCTGCATACCGCCCCGTCGGATGCATTCGTGACGAGCTTCCTGTACTTCATCAGAATGCCCTTCGGCTTTCTATCGACGACCTTCACTCTCCTCAACCTCCCGAGTATTTCGTCCTCGGGTACAAGCAGCTCGAGCTTCCTCCCGGGGATGTCGATGTGTATCTTGTCCCCCTCCGACACAGCGGCTATCGGACCCTTGTCGAAGGCTTCGGGGCTGACGTGTCCGATTCAGGGCCCCCTTGGCGCCCCAGAGAATCTCCCGTCTGTGATGAGTGCGACTGAATCCGAGAGGTTCATGCCTGCGATGAGGCTCGTCGGCGAGAGCATCTCCGGCATGCCTGGGCCGCCCTTCGGCCCTTCGTACCTGATGACCACTACATCCCCATTCCTGATCCTTCTCGAGGAAATGGCCTCGATCGCCTCCAGCTCGGAGTCGAAGACCCTCGCCGTTCCTGTGAACTTCATCATCTTCTCGCTCACGGCCGCCTGCTTCACCACTGCCCCTCCCGGGGCAAGATTGCCGTAGAGCACCGCGATGCCCCCCTCCCTATGGAACGGCTTCGATATCGGCCGAATGATCTCTGGATCGCGCACTTTCGCCCCGTCGGCGATCTCATGAATCGTCTTCCCTGTGACTGTCATCTCGTCCGAGAGCCTGCTTTTCAGCCGTCTCAAAACCGCAGGAACACCGCCCGCGCGATCAAAATCGCTCATGAAGTATGGCCCGCTCGGTCGAAGGCTGGTGATGTGGGGGATCTGCCTGGAAATCTCATCGAATACGCAGAGATCGATGCAATGCCCGAACTCTGAGGCGATCGCCGGAATATGGAGGGCGGTGTTGGTCGAGCCACCTATGGCCATGTCGACCTTGACCGCGTTCAGGAATGTCCCCTCGGTGACGAATTTGCTCGGCCGGACGTTCTTGCGCACGAGCTGAACGATTCTCCGACCTGTCCGCCTGGCGATCTCCCTCTTCTCGCGCGAGATGGCGAGCGAACTCCCGCATCCCTCGAGACTCAATCCCATGGCCTCGGTCAGGCACGCCATGGTGTTCGCCGTGAAAAGCCCGGCGCACGCCCCTTCTCCCGGACACGCGCATCCCTCCACCTCACGAACCCGCTCCTCGTCCGCCTTACCTGCGGCATACTCGCCGAGGACCTCGAAGACGCTCTGCGTATCATATCCCTTCCCCTGGTGCCGCCCCTCCATCATCGGCCCTCCGGTCAGCATGATGCTCGGGATGTCCAGTCTGCCCATCGCCATAAGCATGCCGGGGGTGATCTTGTCGCAGTTTGTCACCCCGACCCAACCATCGAAGCAATGGGCCTGCATCATGAGCTCGACGCAGTCGGAGATCGTCTCCCTGGAGGGAAGAGCGTATCTCATGCCGGCGTGACCCATGGCGATGCCGTCGCAGACCCCCGGCACCCCATAGGTGAAGGGGACGCCCCCCTCCTCGACGATGCCTCTCTTCACCTCGTCCACTAGCCTGTCGAGGTGAATGTGCCCCGGAATGATCTCGTTCCACGAATTCGCGATCCCGATGAACGGCTTCGAGAAATCCTCGTCGGCAAGCCCCGCGGCCCTAAACAGGGCCCTGCTCGGGGCCTTCTGCACGCCAGTCTTGACCGCATCGCTCCTCATTCAATCCGCACCCGCTGACGTGAAATGGCTCGTAGTTAGAATAAGCTATCGGAGATGTCGGAGAGCAAGAGATCGGAAGCAGCAGGGAACGACACACATAGTACCGTCCCCGACCGGATGACGAGGCAACATCTTCACGTGCCTTGGGACTCAGTCCAAGAGCTTCACTCCCTCGGCGGTCAACCTCTCGTTCAAGGTCTTGAGGAAGCCCGTGACGATCTCGTCCCGCCGGTATATCTCCCTTATCCAGATCTTCATGACGATGTCCATCCTGTCCCCCTTGAGACCCGCGATGCTGACAGTCGGCATGAGGAAGCTCATGTCTCTCTTGTTCTCGAGGAGCTTCCTCACGCTCGACCGTTCGAACAGCTTCTGAATGGCGGAGCGCTCCGATTCTGTCACATTCGGCAGAATGTAGGGATCCCTGTCCGCCGCTGCGAGCACTATCTGCTTCAGCTGATCGAAGTCGGTCGGCATCGCCACCACCATGCTCAGCGGAATGGCGACGAAGCCGGATCGCGTGTAGTTGACGACCTTCGAGGTGATGATCATAGAGTTGGGGACGTACGATATCCTGCCGTCCATGTCCCTGAGCACGGTATTCGTCAGGGTGATGTCCTTCACGCGGCTGACGCCTGTCGCCGGGAGACCTCCCATCTCGATCCAGTCCTCGAGCTGAATCGGCCGGAGGACCGATATGAGAACCCCGGCCATCACGTTCTGTATGATCTGCTGCGAGGAGAAGGCGATGGCGATCCCGACGATTCCAAGGGAGGCTGCCAGAGCGGAAAGGCTCAGACCCAGTATCTCGTAGAATCCGAGGCTGAAGCCCGCTGCGATGATCGCATATTGAACGAGCCTAGCGATCGTCTTGGTCTTTGACCGCGACAGCCTCTCCTCAAGAAGGTAGCGCGTGAGAGCGTACGCGGCCTTCCCGATGATGACGACCGCGATGAAGACCAATATGAACTCGACGAACTCGACGAGCGTCACATCCTCGAACAGTATGATGTCCGCCATTCAATACCGCCATGCAATCTGACCTATTCTTAATCTTCCCTCCGAGACGCTCTTTCGGAACGGAAATGGTCCGAAGTCAATTGATGAAAAAGAGGGGGAAGTTGAATGACGATCAGGTAGAATCAGGAGCGAAGCACAATCTCGATGTTGACGCCGTCGGGGACCTGAATTCTCATGAGCTGCCTGAGGGCTCTTTCGTCCGCGTCGAGGTCGATGAGACGCTTGTGAATCCGCATCTCCCACCGATCCCATGTCTCCGAGCCCTCCCCGTCCGGGCTCTTCCGGCATGGTACGAAGAGTCTCTTCGTCGGAAGAGGTATCGGGCCCCGGATCGCCACGCCTGTCCTCTGAGATATCGCCTTTATCTGGCCGCACACGCTGTCGACCTTCTTCGGATCGGTGCCGCTCAGTGAGATCCTTGCTCGCTGTGCCATAAGTACGTCCCCAAGAAATTGAAGGGAAGGGGTTTACATCTCCTTCTTCTCGACGTCGATGCACATTCCCGCGGCGACGGTCGCGCCCATGTCCCTGACGGCGAACCGGCCCAGCTGCGGGAAGTCCTTTGCCTTCTCGATGACCATGGGCTTGGTGGGCTCGATCTTGACGATCGCTGCATCCCCCGCCTTCAGGAACTGCGGGTTCTCCTCCTTGACGGTGCCGGTCCTCGGATCGAGCTTCTTCTGCAGCTCGACGAACCTGCATGCGACCTGTGCGGTGTGGCAGTGGAACACGGGCGTGTAGCCGATTGTGATCACCGACGGGTGGTTCAGGACCATTATCTGGGCCGTGAAGGTCTTCGCCACCATGGGCGGGTTGTCTACGGGTCCGGCCACATCGCCGCGCCTGATCTCGTTCTTGGCGATGCCTCTCACGTTGAACCCGACGTTGTCCCCCGGAAGCCCTTGAGGCAGCGTCTCGTGGTGCATCTCGATGCTCTTGACCTCTCCGATCTTGTTGGAGGGCATGAAGATGACCTTCATGTCCGGCTTGATCACGCCAGTCTCGACCCTTCCGACCGGGACGGTGCCGATGCCGGTGATCGTGTACACATCCTGAATCGGGAGCCTGAGCGGAAGGTTGGTCGCCTTCTGAGGCTCCTCGAGCGCGTTCAAGGCGTCTAGGAGCGACGGGCCTTTGTACCATCCAAGATTTGCGGAGACCTTCGCCGCGTTGTCGCCTACGTATGCGCTCACAGGGATGAAGGGGACCTTGTCGACCTTGTACCCGACGGTCTTCAGGAGGTTCGTCACCTGCTCCTTGACCTCGTTGAACCGCTTCTGGTCGTAGGGAGGCTTGGTGGCATCCATCTTGTTGATCGCAACGACGAGCTGATTCACGCCGAGGGTCCTGGCGAGGAAGATATGCTCCTTCGTCTGCTCCTGCGGGCCCTCCGCGGCAGACACCACAAGAACCGCAGCGTCAGCTTGGCTCGTTCCGGTGATCATGTTCTTGACGAAGTCCCTGTGCCCGGGAGCGTCGATGACTGTGAAGTAGTACTTGTCGGTGTTGAATCTCTTGTGGGAAACGTCGATCGTCAGACCGCGCTCCCTCTCTTCCTTCAAGCTATCCATGACCCATGCGAACTCGAAGGTCGCCTTCCCCTTCTCTTCCGCCATCTTCCGGTACTTCTCGATGAGATAGGGTTCGATATGGCCAGTGTCGAGCAGCATCCTTCCTACGAGTGTGGACTTTCCATGATCGACATGACCTATGAACACCAAGTTCAGGTGAGGTTTCTCTGCCATGTTCCAGCCTCCAATTTTATGCCTAAGACTCCAAGCATTCCTTTTTCAACTCTCCATACTGTTCTTGATATTTAACGCTTTTTCCAATTCAGGCGGAATAGTACGCCGCGTCGTAGGGCTCTGGCTTGAGGCCTTTTCTCGTCCGGATCTCCGCTACAACCTTTGCCTGCAGCTCGGGGGGAACGCGCACGAATCCCGCGTTCTCCGTCGACCAAAGCGCCCTCCCCTGCGTTGCGCTCCTTATCGCGCTGGCGAATCCGAACATCTCGGCCACTGGCGCCTTTCCGACGACGACCGCGTTCTCCTGCTCCTGCTTGATATCCTCGATGACGCCCCTCCTGGATTGGAGCTCCCGAACCGCATCACCCATGTAGTCCTGGGGGACGTTGATGAACACCTTCTGAATCGGCTCGAGAAGGACCCTCTCCCCGAGGCACATCGCCCCATAGATGGCCGATCTCGTGGCCGGTATGACTTGAGCGGGGCCTCTGTGGATCGTATCCTCGTGAAGCTTCGCATCCACGAGACTCACCTTCAGACCCATGACCTTTTCCTGCGCGAGCGGGCCGAGGGTCATGGCTTCGTCGAACGCCTGCTTGCACAGCTCGATCGTCTCGTGGAGGTACTGAATTCCCTTCGTCACGTCGAGCAGAACGTCCGAGGTCTTGAACGCCACGACGCCCTTTGCCTCCTCCCGCTCCATTCCGAGGTCCTGGAGCCTCCTGGCGAGGGCCTTCGTATCCTTTATCTTCCCCTCCGTCTGAATCTCCCCGCTCTTGATCGCGTCGAAGACCGCCTCTTCGAGCGGCTCCACCTCGATGTAGAACCGGTTGTGCTTGTTCGGAGACTTCCCCTCGAACGGCCCTCCCTTGCCCTTGACGCACTCCCTGTAGACGACGATGGGGGGCGAGGCCGTGATGTCGACCTTCTGCTCGTTGACTATCCTGTACTGGGTGATCTCCAGATGGAGCTCGCCCATGCCGGAGAGCAGGTGCTCGCCGGTCTCCTGGTTGATCTCGACCTGAATCGAGGGATCGGCCTTGGCGACCGTCCTGAGGACCTCGACCAGCTTCGGCAGGTCCTTCATGTGCTTCGCCTCGATCGCGATCGTGACGACGGGCTCGGTGTAGTGAACGATCTTCTCGAACGCCTCCATCTCCTTTAGGGAGGAGATGGTGGAGCCGGCGATGGCGTCCTTCAGGCCGGTCACGGCGACGATGTTGCCCGCGGCCATGTCCTCTACCGGTATCCGGTCCGCGCCCACGCTGAGCGAGACTATCTGGACCCGGTTCGAATCAGGCATCCCGCTGATGAACAGCTCGTCCCCTTTCTTTATCTTCCCGCTGAAGAGACGACCCACGGCGACCTCCCCGGCGTGGGGGTCCATGATGATCTTGGTCACCATGAACGCGACCGGGCCGTTCGGGTCGCAGGTGAGCATCGCCCTCCCGATGGTGGACTCCGGATCGCCCTTCCATATGACCGGTATCCGGATCTTCTGCGCCATCAGGGGATTCGGAATGTGATGGATGACCGAGTCGAGAAGGACCTCGTGAAGCGGCGATTTCTTTGAAAGCGCCTTCTGTTCGTTGTTCTTGCAGAACTCGTAGATGTCGTTGAAAGTGATGTTGTTCCTTTTCATGAACGGAACGCTGATCGCCCAGTTGTTGAAGGCCGACCCGAACGCCACGCTCCCGTCCTCCACTCTGACCTGCCACTCCTTGCTGAGCGGCTCGGGGAGGAGTTTCGCGATTCTCCTGTTGACCTCTGTGATTATCGCAACGAAGCGCTGCTGCATCTGCTGCGGGGTGACCTTGAGCTCGTTGATGAGCCTGTCCACCTTGTTGATGAAGAGCACAGGTCGGACCCTCTCCTTCAGCGCCTGCCTAATGACCGTCTCGGTCTGCGGCATCACGCCTTCCACGGCGCAGACGAGGATGATGACGCCGTCGAGGGCCCTCATCGCCCTCGTCACATCCCCCCCGAAGTCCACGTGGCCGGGGGTATCGATCAGGTTGATCAGGTACTCCTCGCCATGGAAGGTGTGGACCATCGATGCATTGGCTGCGTTGATCGTGATCCCGCGAGCCTGCTCCTGCTCGTCGTAGTCGAGCATGAGCTGCTTCCCCGCGAGCTCCTCGGACATCATGCCCGCGCCTGCGATCAGGTTGTCGCTCAGCGTCGTCTTCCCATGATCGATGTGAGCCGCCGTCCCGATGTTCCTTATGTGAACCGGATCCAGCATGAGCTTCTGAGCCTTGCGGATGTTATCTTCCTTTCGTCCCATATCTGACCACCACTGGAGTCGTCGAAGCGCCTACCTTGCAGAGGACGCCACGCGCTCGAGCTCCTCCTTCTTCGCCACTGAGAAGCTGTTCATGTCGCCCTTCGATGCCAGAATGAGCTCGTCTGCCAGGCACTCCTCGATCGGCTTCTTGTTCTTGAAGCTCGCCGCCACCGCACCCTTGGACAGGTTCCGGAGCGCGATGTCGAGGCGCCTGGAGGGGGAGATGTCGACGGCCTTCGGGACTGATATGCCCCCGAACTGCAGTCTGGTGATCTCCTCTCTCGGCGCAGCATTCTCGAGCGCCTCCACCAGCACCTGGACCGGGTTCTTCTTGATCTTCTCCTCGATGATGGCGAAGGCCTTCTTGACCGCGGAGTATGCCTTCAGCTTCTTGCCGGTGAAGACCTCGGTCCTCATCATGTTGTTTATCAGGCGCTCCACGATGCTGAGCTTCGCCTTCCCGAACGAGCGGTTCGCATGCTTTCCCCCAGAATGGGGAATGAGCGCTGGGGTGAGATCGATGTACTTGGCGAGCCCGCCGTCCCTGACGGCGATGCCCGTCATCTCGTACTTGCCGAAAAGAAGGACATGTCCGATCTGGGGTTTCGTCTCGTCGACCATTCTATCACCTCACCGGCTTCTCCTTCCTTCCCCGGACGAGTTCGTTCAGAGAGACGTTGTTCACCTGGATCACCTTGTAACGGACGCCGGGGATGTCCCCGTAGGACCTGCCCAGCCTCCCGCCTATGCCTTCGACGAGCACCTCGTCGTGCTCGTCGATGAAGTTGATCGCCCCGTCCCCGACCGCGAAGGCGGTGATCTGGCGACCATTCTTGATGAGTTGGACTTTTACGCACTTCCTTATCGCTGAGTTGGGTTGCTTGGCCTCAATCCCGACCTTCTCCAGCACGATCCCCCTCGCCTGGGAGGCACCTTCCAGTGGGTCAGACTTCTCCCTCAGCCGAAGCACTCGGCGCTTGTACATCCTGTCGCTCCACCGGGACTTCTGCCGGTCGTTCTTGAGCTTTCTGGCAGTGTAAAGACCTCTTGCCAACATTTCACCTCTTTTTCAGAAGCGCCGACCCTATTACGGTCGTCGTATTTAAGCGTTGAGGGTTTCCAACGAACCTTCAGTCGTTCACCTACGCCGCACGTGAATTAAGAAGCTATCGCCGCGTCTCCTCCTGACTCTCGGAGCTTCTGCAGGTGCTCCTCTCTCCGGAAACATGTTCCCCGCACCGACGCGAAAGGGGATTGTCTTCAGGCTGCGAAGGGCGAGTCCCCCCGGCTGATCTTCTTTCCCGCATCGGAGCCCCCTGAAGAAACCCATTTAATAGATGGACAGATAATACAGCATCTCGAGGGATGGGAAATGGCCGTTTCCGCCGAGGATCACCTGTACGAGCTGGAGCGAGCCCAAACCATCGTGGAGTACGTCCTGGGGGTGGTGGTGCCGGCCCTGTTGGCCCTGATGCTCTTCTCCTACGTCCTCCTCCCCGACTTGTTTCAACCGGTCTTCGTCGCCGCTCTCGTCGTCGCGGTCTTGGTGATTTGGCCGGCGAAGAGAATGCATGATCTCCACTACCTCTGCTGGTCCAGGAATACCGTCCCCCTGAAACTCGTCACCAGCACCTTCGGCATGATCTACATCTCCACCGTTTCTGTCTTCTCGGTCTCGATGATCTCGGTCTACGAGGGGCTGAGCCCGGAGAAGCCTCTCACCTTCGGCATCGTCCTTGCGCTCCTCGTCGTCTTGATTGCGGTTCTTGCGTACAACTCGAGATACAAGGAGCGTCTGCTCTCGACCGAGAAGCGCTTCTTCCGAAGGGATTCGATGCATATCGCGAACCTGGTCCTCGAGTATCTCGACCGCAAGGGAGAGCATTTCACCCGATTCCCCGGGAACAAGGGGCTGAGGGTCATCATCACCAGCAACAAGCTCGGGATCAGAGTCATTCCGCTGGGAACGGTCAGTTCCGAGGTCATCGTCGAGAACGTCGATCTCGGGAACGTCGACATGTTCAGTAGCATCAAGGAGATGCTCAAGGCGAGGTCCTAGACCCTTCCCTTTGACTCTCCCCGAACCATCCCGCTCGCGACAGTGTGAGCGATCCTCACCGGCTCCGGGATGCTTCCCCTGATCGTGCATTCCCTGATGACCTTCGCGGCTTCCTCGAACTCCATCCCCGATACCGCGGCGTGAATGGGCTTGTGGGAGGCGGGGATCGCCTTCAGCGGATGACGAAGGATCACCTCCATCCTCTCCTCCCAGTCGGGGAAATGCGATCTGAGCGCCCTCTCGATCTTTGTCATGTCAGGCGGGTCGCGTGTGATCGTCGCGAACGGGAGGCCTAGTGAAGCACTAAGCCTTGAGATGTCGACGACGTTGAACCCTCCTAGCGCGACGCCGTCGACGATGACCAGCTTGAGTTGCTCCCGGGAGCGCGAGCGGGATATCATCAGCTCGAGCGCCTCGTTGGCGTCGGTCCCATCCACCTCGCACTCCGTCACCATGATTCCTTCCAGATAGGACGGCGCGCGAACGACCGCGCCGACGACCAGCACCATCTCGCTGTCGAATACAAACGGGGAGTCGTCGATGCCGAGCACCCTCACCTGCCGCTTCAACTACATCAGCCCCAGGTGTCCCGTAACCTTGTCAACGACGCCGTTCGGGGCGGGGCCGATCCCGAGGCAGGTCGTCGTGCCCGGAGGAAGCTCCGTGAGGCCGGCATCCACGACGAGGGAAGTGACGAGTCCCTCCGCCTCGGCGGTTGATTTGAGCTCGAAAAGCTCTCCGAGACCGGGGACCTTGACGACGACCTTCTTCTGACCCTCCTCGTACCACTCCCGGAACCATTCCGGCTTCCTTTTCTTGGAGGCGAGAGCGCAGTTGACCGCGGCGTGCGCCACCTGAGCGGCCATCTTCCCCGAGGAGAGCCTGAGGTCCTTCCTCACGGCGATGACCATCTTGTACTCCATGCTCATCATCTGGACTACTCGTATCGCCCTCTGAAAGACTTAATAGCTTCGTCGCCGTTCCATTTGGCGCATGTTCGAGATCCTGAGGAGGGACGGTCTCGCCCGCATCTGCGAGCTCGAGACCCCTCACGGCACCCTAGAAACTCCCTGCCTCCTGCCGGTCATCAACCCGAAGCTCCTCACAATATCGCCCGGGGAACTCCACAGGGACTTCGGAGTGCGGGCCGTGATAACGAACTCCTACATCATCAGGGGCGACGACGGTCTAAGGAGGAGAGCGCTGGAAGAAGGCATTCATGCCCTCCTGGGTTTTCCCGGAACGATCATGACCGACTCGGGGACATTCCAGTCTCATGTCTATGGCGAGGTGGAGGTGGGGAACAGGGAGATCGTCGAGTTCCAGCGGGACATCGGCTCCGACATAGGGACTGTGCTCGACATCTTCACCGAGCCTACCTGGGGAAAGGCGAGAGCTGCGGAGGCTGTCGAAGAGACCCTGTCCCGGACGAGAGAGGCTGCGGAGATCAAGGGGAACATGATGCTCGCCGGCGTCGTCCAGGGGTCTCTGTATCCCGACCTGAGGGAGCACTGTGCGAGAAGGGCTTCCGAGATCCAGGCGGACATTCACCCGATTGGAGGGGTGGTGCCGCTCATGGAAACCTACCGCTTCTCGGATTTGGTCGACGTGGTGATCGCCTCGAAGAAAGGACTCGTCCCCGGAAGGCCTGTCCACCTCT
>DYTM01000200.1 GCA_020725985.1 Methanomassiliicoccus sp. | reverse complement strand
CGATCAGGCGAACCTTCTCTAGATCGGGGATCTTCAGATCGAAGAAGGACTTGTGGATCTGCCTGATGATGTCCTCTCCCGACAGCCCGTACTGAATCATGAGCTCGTCGAGCATGTTCCTCGCCCCCATGAAGTCCCCGCCGAGGGCGGTCTCCAACAGCCGCCTGACCTCCTCAGGCCTGGCGGTGCCGGTCGTCTGGTAGACGACCTCGATTGTGATCTCCTCGTCCAGGGTGGCGGCGACCTGAAGGGAGTTGATCGCTTTCCTCATGTCCCCTTGGGCGATGTGAATGAGGGCGTCAAGGGCGTCCTCGGTCACCTTCAATCCTTCGGTCTTTGATATGGTTCTGAGATACCTGCTGATGTCCTCTGCCCTGAGGGGGCGGAACCGGAAGACTGCGCATCGGGATTGAATAGGCTCGATGATCTTCGACGAGTAGTTGCACGAGAGAATGAAACGGCAGGTCTTGCTGTAGCGTTCCATCGTTCTCCTCAGAGCCGCCTGGGCATCGGAGGTGAGCGCATCAGCTTCGTCCAGGAAGATCACCTTGAAGCTCGCCTGTCCGATTGGGGCGGTCCTCGCGAACTCCTTGATCTTCCCCCTGACGACGTCGATCCCCCGCTCGTCGGAGGCGTTCAGCTCGACGAAGTTCTCTCTCCATATCTCTCCGTACAGTTCCCGGGCGAGGGCGATGGCGCAGGTGGTCTTCCCCGTCCCGGCAGGCCCGGCGAAGAGGAGGTGGGGGAGGTTTCCCGACTTGCCGTAGGCCTGGAGGCGCTCGACGATCTCTTTCTGTCCAACGACCTCCTTCAGTGTCTTGGGCCGGTACTTCTCAATCCATATCTCCCTCATGCGAGCTCCCGTTGGTCAATGGATTTCGGGCAGTCAAAAGCTTTTGGATGACCGTGCCGCAAGTGATCCGAGAGAATTGGGCCTTTCTCGCGCGGTACTCAACCAACCCTCTCTCCGAAACGACCTCCGGCAAATTGCGGAGACACTATGCCGCGGCGAGGCCCGCAGCCGAAGATCGACTCGCGAGAGGTCGTTCTGCCTCTGAGGTGCGCCCCAGAAGCCCCGTGGACATGCCTTTCTTGACTCCGATTGGCACGGTGCGACTTCGCTCCCGAATCAGCTTTCCGACGCCCGGAGAAACCTATTAAAGGCGCGCGGCTTTTCGTTTCTCGTGGTCTATTGCACGAAGTGCCGGAAGGATGCCGTCACCTACATCCGATACAACGGTTCCCACCTCTGTCCGGACCACTTTCTCGAGTACGTCGAAAGAAGGGTCAAGGCCGAGCTGAGGAGACAGGTCGACCTTGATACGAAAAGCCATTTGGCCGTTGCGCTCTCTGGCGGGAAGGACAGCGCGATCACTCTCTTCATCCTCTCGAGAATCCTGCGAAATAGGAAAAAGATCAGACTGAGCGCGATCACCGTGGACGAAGGGATCGACGGATACAGACCCCTCACGCTGATCAAGGCCGGAGAGCTGACCGAGACGCTCGGCATCAACCACCTCGTCGTGTCATTCCGTGATGAGTTCGGGACGGACCTGGATTCGATCGTCAAATCAGTTCGGGGCAGAACCGCTTGCACCTACTGCGGCGTTCTGAGGCGGCGGTGCGTGAACAAGACCGCGAGGGAGAACGGGGTGGACGTCATCGCCACCGGGCTCAATCTCGACGACACGGCCCAATCATTGCTCATGAACTTCACGAGGGGGGACGTCGAAAGACTCGCCAGACTCGGACCTCATACCAAGGTCCAGCCAGGCCTCATACCTCGAATCCAGCCGCTGAGATGCGTGCCGGAGAAGGAATCCTTCCTCTACGCCATGCTGAGGGGCGTCCCTTTCTCCGCGGACGTTTGCCCGTACGCGGATGAGGCGCTGAGAAACGAGTACAGGGACATCGTGGATAGGATCGAGGACAGGAGCCCCGGGACGAAGTACTCGATCCTCGCCAGCTACGACGCTTTGCTCCCCATGCTCAGGGAGCACTTCCCGCCGACGCCTCTCGGGAGATGCGCATGCGGGGAGCCGGCGATCAAGGAGAAATGCATGGCGTGCGAATTGCTCGAGGGGTTGAGTGCGGGACAGGGTCACAGTAGCTCCCTGTAAGCATACGCTTCTTCGTCCTCGCAGAAACAGTAGGATATCCTGGTGAAGTGCCTCTTCAGCTCCTTCACCTCGGACCTGACGGTTCGGGGCTTCGCCTTCTTCGAGGCGACTCTCCAGATGAGTCTGGCGACTTCCTTCATCTCGCTCTCCCCCATTCCCACCCTGGTGAGCTCCTGCGTCCCAAGCCTGATCCCGCTCGGCTTGACCGGACTCTCGTCGCCCGGAAGCATGTTCTTGTTGGTGATGATGTTTGCCAGCTCGAGGTCCCTGGCGACCTCCTCCCCCCCGCCGAACCTCGCGACGTCGACGGCAAGAGTATGGGACTCGGTGAAGTCAAGGTGAGGACAAAGGACCTCCATGCCGAGCTCGTGCATCGCAGACCCCAGGGCTTTGGCGTTCCTGATCGTCTGATCGGCATATCTCTCCCCGTAGACCTCCTCCTCGGCCAGGGTGACTCCCAATGCCGCCATCGCATGAAGGTGATGACTGCTCGTCACCCCGGGGAAGACCGCCCTCCTCAGCTTCTTCTCCATCTCCTCGGATATGCCGTCCGCGAGAATGATCCCGTGGTTCGGACCGGGGAAGGTCTTGTGGGTGCTGCCGGTGATGATGTCGG
>DYTM01000199.1 GCA_020725985.1 Methanomassiliicoccus sp. | reverse complement strand
ATGGTCATCAGCGGCGCCCACGCCGGTCAGACCTCGATCATCGAGGACTACGCCGAGACGAGGAGCTCCGGCCCGAACATGGTGAAGTTCAGGGACGGGACCTCGACCGTCAAGGAGAACGTCTTCGTCGTGGGCTCGAAGGCCCCCGAGATCGAATTGCCGGAGGCGAGCGCGGTATGAGCGAGGCGATGAGGCGGCCGGGGATCGAGAAGGTCGTCATCAACATCGGGGTAGGCGATGCGGGGGAGAGGCTCATCAAGGCCCAGAAGGTCCTTGAGATGCTGACGCAGCAGAAGCCCAAGGTGACGACCGCCAAGGTGACGAACAGGGACCTGGGAGTCAGGGAGGGCATGCCAATCGGGTGCAAGGTGACGCTCCGGGGGGAGAAGGCCCTGGAGTTCCTGAAGAGGGCGCTGTGGATCAGGGAGAACAGGGTCGCGTCCTACTCCTTCGACCCGGAGGGGAACCTCTCGTTCGGGATTTCCGACTACACGGATTTCGAGGGAATGAGATATGACCCGGAGATCGGCATCTTCGGAATGGACATCAGCGTCTCGATCAAACGCCCCGGGAACCGGGTCGCGAGGCGGAGGATCATGTCGAAGAAGCTGCCGAGATCCCACAGGATGTCGAGGGCGGAGGCTATCAGTTTCATGAAGGAGCAGTTTGAGGTAGAGGTGGTCGAATGAAGCCGAAGAAAGAGTTTGGCAGGAAGAAGGGTTGCCTGCGCTGCGGCAGGAAGCGGGGGATCGTTCGCCGGTACGGGATGCACCTGTGCCGCCAGTGCTTCCGCGAGATAGCCCCCCAGATAGGATTCAAGAAGTACTCCTGAGGTGTGACACATGCAGAGCGACCCATTGAATGATGCGATGTCGACCATAAAGAACGCGGCGGTCGTAGGGAAGCAGGAATGCCTTATCAGACCCTCGTCCAAGCTCGTGGGACGGGTTCTGAAGGTGATGCAGGAGTCCGGCTACATAAACCAGTTCGAGTACGTCGAGGACGGCAGGGCTGGAATCTTCAGGGTGAAGATGCAGGGGAAGATCAACAACTGCGGGGTGATCAAGCCGAGGTACTCGGTCAAGAAGACCGATCTCGACAAGTTCGAGTCGAGGTATCTCCCGGCGCAGGACTTCGGGGTCCTCATCCTCACCACCACCGAGGGAGTCATCAATCACATGAAGGCGAGGGAGCTGGGAGTCGGCGGAAAGCTCCTGGCGTTTGTCTACTGAGGCGAGGAAATGACGACAACTGGCTTGATAGAGGAGAATGTCGGCATCCCCGAGGGAGTGAAGGTGGAGTTGTCCGACTCGACCGTCACCGTGTCCGGACCGATAGGGAAGCTTTCGAGGAGCCTGTATCATCCGAAGGTGAGCATCTCGAAGACGGACAGCGTGATCATCGTGAGGTGTGAGCTCCCGAGGGTGAAGGAGAAGGCGATCGTCGGCACCTTCGCGGCCCACATCAGGAACATGATCGAGGGCGTGACGAACGGCTTCGAGTACAAGATGAAGGTCGTCTACTCGCACTTCCCGATTAAGGCCTATGCGAAAGGAGACAAGTTCATCGTGGAGAACTTCCTCGGCGAGAGGACGCCGAGGAAATCGAGTATCATGAGAGACACGAAGATCGCTGTCAAGGGGAATGAGGTCGTCCTGTCGGGGGCGGACCTCGAGGCCGTCGCCCAGACGGCTGCAAACATCGAGCGATCGACGATCATAAAGGGCTACGATTCCAGGGTCTTCCAGGACGGCATCTACATCGTAGAGAAGGCTGGGAGGATGAAGAAATGAGCAAGGTCAAGGACGAGATTCGGGAGATATCCGACCTTCCCCACTACAAGGACGAGTACAAGGAGCAGCTCGCAGGAATGGGCATCGAGACCCTTCCGGATCTCCTTGAGGCGCTCTACGATGAGGGAAAGAAGCAGGAGATCATCGACGAGCTGAAGGGCGTCGGACCGAAGATCGCGGATCACTGGATAGATATCATCGAGGAACGAGGGGTCATCGAGGGGGAGGTCGCGGAGGAGGCAGTTCCTGCGGCAGAGCCTCCGGCCGAGGTGGAGGAAGCCCCCAAGGCTGAGGAAGAGGCGGTCATCATCGAGGAGCCAGAGGCACCGAAAGAAGGCGAGGTCGTCGAGAAGGGCGGTTACGTCGCAAAGGCGAAGCCCGAGCTCGATCCGATCATGATGGATCTCCTCGAGAAGAGGAGAAGCATCGGGGAAAGGAGGCCGGCGTTCCTCAGGCAGGAGTGGTTCAGGTACAAGAAGCTGGGGGAGAAGTGGAGGAGACCGAAGGGCATCCACAGCAAGATGAGGAGGCACTACAAGTACAGGCCTCCAGTCGTCTCGATTGGCTATGGGAGTCCGAGGAAGGTCCGGGGCCTCCACCCCTCGGGATTCGAGGAAGTGATGGTTCACAACAAGTCTCAGCTGGACGGGATCGACCCGAAGCGCCAGGCCGTCAGGATCGGCGGCGGGGTCGGCTACCGCAAGAGGCTGGAGATCGAGACCAAGGCTGACGAGCTCGGAATACGGGTTCTCAACAGGACGGGATGAAATGGACCTCAGGAATCAGAGACGCATCGCCGCTGAGATACTCGGATGCGGCGTCAACAGGGTCTGGATCGACCCGAACAGGATCGAGGACGTCGCGGACGCGATCACGAGGGCGGACGTCCGCACCGCGATCGAGTCCGGGACGATCAAAGCGCAGCCGAAGAAGGGCGTTTCGCGGGGAAGGGCGAGGTACCGCACCGGGCAGAAGCAGAAGG
>DYTM01000198.1 GCA_020725985.1 Methanomassiliicoccus sp. | reverse complement strand
TAGGCATTGTCGTAGCAGACTATCGTCTCCGATTTCCTCCCCCAATCGACGACGCGCTTGAGGAACTCCTTCGAGGCGACTGCTCCAGTGGGGTTGTTCGGATAGTTGACGAAGACCATCTTCCCGTCGGTCGGGAGAGAGTCTATGTCGAGGAGGAACCCGTTCCTCGGCAGCAGGGGAGTCCTCACTGGGATGCCCTCAGAAAGGTATGTGCCTCCCTGAGCATAGACCGGATAGGCCGGATCCGGGACGAGGACCCTCTCCCCCGGATTGACGAAAGCCCTGCACATGTTCACGAGGCCCTCCTTGCTGCCCATCGTGATGACGACCTCCCGCTCGGGGTCCACATCGACGCCGAAGCGCCTCATGTACCACTCCGCGACCGCCCTCCTCGTCTCCATCTCCCCCGGGCTGCTCGCGTACTGGTGGTTCGCGGGATCCTTGACCTGCTTCCTCAGCTCCTCAACGATCTCCTTGGGCGTCGGTATGTCCGGATCCCCGATCCCGAAGTCTACGATGTCCAGGCCTTCTGCCCTCTTCGCCCTCACCCTCGCTTCGATGTCCGCGAAGAGATAGGGGGGTATCTTCTTCAGCCTCTCTGCAACCTCGCGTGCCATTGCCTTCACCCTAAGTCCAAGTCGCCCTCGTGCACCCTAACCGCCGGGCCTCTCATCGTTACAGTCGACATATCATTTGAAACTTTCACCCACATGCTCCCGCCAGGCAGGCGGACTTTCACTTCTCGGTCGAACGGGATGAGCTTCTGCAAAGCGGCCGCCACCGCAGAGGCGCACGCCCCTGTCCCGCACGCCAGCGTCCACCCCGCTCCCCTCTCGAAGACCGTCACATCGAGTCCTTCTCTGTCCGCCTTCACGAATTCAACGTTCGTTCTCTCGGGGAAGGCGGGATGCCCCTCTATGGCCGGTCCGAGCGTCTTGATGTCGTTTCCGTCCAGATCCTCGAGCACGACGAAGTGCGGGTTGCCCATCGACACTCCCGTTCCCCTTATTCTTCGTCCTTCGACCGATATCTCGACGTCGATCGAGCTTCCGTCGCATTTCATTGGAACGTCGGCGCACTCGAGTGAGGGGGCACCCATGTCTACCGTCACGTCCTTCACTTCGCCCCCTGACACGCTGCACCTTACGCTCCTGAGCCCGGCGAGCGTGGATATGATCATCTCTGTCCTTCGAACAATCGATCGATCGTAGAGATGCTTCGCCACGCAGCGGATCCCGTTTCCGCACATCTCAGCCTCGCTTCCATCCGAGTTGATGATTCTCATAGTAGCGTCGGCGCCGCTCGACCGGCCCACGTAGAGTACCCCGTCCGCCCCGATCCCGGTGCGTCGGTCGCACAGCCTCTTCACCAGGGCGCCGTCCTTCGGAGCGGTACCGCCGGGGTCGTCGAACAGGATGAAGTCGTTGCCGTTGCCGTGGTACTTCCAGAATCTCAAATCATCAGCCTCGAAGGGACCTTCTGGTGCCGGAGAATGTCCTCAACCGTCTCCATCTCCCTTATCAGGCTCGCGGATCCGTCGTTGACGAGCACCTCTCTGCACCTCGGCCTCGAGTTGTACTGCGAACTCATCGCGAACCCGTAGGCGCCCGCATCGTACACGGCGATGAGGTCCCCCTCCTCCAACCTAGGGAGGAGCCTGTCCCGGGCGAGGAAGTCCCCCGACTCGCAGATCGGACCCACGACATCGTAGGAGAGCTCCCCCGGCCTTCCGAATTTGTTCGCCACCGAAACGTGGTGGTAGGAGCCGTAGAAGGAGGGCCGGATGAGTGTGTTGAAGCCCGCGTCCACCCCTGCAAACCTCTTCTCTTGTGTTTCTTTCAAGTCGACGACAGAGGTGAGGAGGACGGTCGTGTCAGCGACGATGTATCTTCCCGGCTCGATCGCAACGGTTCCGACCGAGCACCCGCTTTTTATCCTGGAGGTGATCTCCTTTGCCAGCAAATCCACATCCATCGGCTTCTCCTCCACCCTGTAGGGGATGCCGATGCCACCGCCAACATCGATGAAATCGAGCCTCAGTCCCAGTGTTTCCTCGAGCTCCTTCGCAATCGAGACAAGGACCTCGGTGACCTGGACGAACGGAGTGACCTCCTGCACTCCCGCCCCGATGTGCGCATGAAGCCCCTTCGGCTTGAGGCCGAGCTCGAGCGCCTCCGAGTATGCTTTGACGATCTCAGATTTCGGAATCCCGAACTTCGACCTCTTGCTGCCGGTGACGACGTGGTCGTGGTGCCCGGCTCCGACGTCGGGGTTGACCCTCATCGAGATCGGATGCACGCTCGCTATCGTCGAGAGGCGTCTCATCTCCGAGAAGGAGTCGATGTTGATTGGGACGCCCTTCGAGACGACCTCCTCCAGCTCCCTCGTGGAAACGCTCACCCCGGTGTGGAGAATCCTGTCCGCCGGGAAGCCGGCCCGCAGGCAGGTCTCCACCTCGCCGATGGAGACGGCATCGATGTGGCTTCCTTCTTGCTTGAGTATCCTCAGTATCGCCAGATTCGCATTCGCCTTGCATGCGTAGTGAATCCGGGTCGGCATCTGTGTCGAGAAGGCGCGACTTATCCGCCTGTAGTTGTCGCGGAGCGCCCGCTCGTCCGTCACGTACACCGGAGTGCCGAATCGCCTCGCGATCTCGGTCGCCGACATTCCTCCGATGGGCATCTGGCTGTCAAGACTCTCGAACTGACGCATCTCAACCACCTATGAATCTCTCGTGGAGCATCCTCACCACATCGACGGCCCTGTCGCTCGGAACGACGA
>DYTM01000197.1 GCA_020725985.1 Methanomassiliicoccus sp. | reverse complement strand
CGTCTCTGGCGACACGAGCTCGACATTGGCGGGCGCGCTTGCCGCGTCCAAGATGCTCATGCCGATCGCTCACGTGGAGGCGGGACTGAGGTCCTACGACATGAGGATGCCCGAGGAGGTGAACAGGGTTCTGGCGGATCACCTCTCCTCCCTCCTCCTCTGCCCCAGCGATGCGGCTGTGGGGAACCTGAGGAGGGAAGGGATCACGGACGGCGTTCACATCGTCGGGGACACAATGATCCAGTGCATTCTCGAGATCGAAGGAAGGTTGTCGGACTCCCATCTTGACGAACTCGCGGTCAAGAAGGGGAGATACGTCCTGGCGACGATCCACCGCCAGGAGAACGCCGACCAGCGGGAGAGGATGAAGGCGATCATCGGCGCCCTCTCGGAGGTTGAAGATGAGGTAGTGTTCCCCCTTCACCCGAGGACTGCGAAGAACCTGAAGGCTTGGGGATTGATGTCAGCCCTCGAGAATGCTCCGAACCTGAGGATACTTCCCCCTCTGAACTTCGTCGCATTCACCTCCCTCGAGAAGTTCGCCCGCGCCATTCTGACGGACTCAGGCGGGGTGCAGAAGGAGGCCTATCACTTCGGCGTCCCATGCGTCACCGTCCGGGAGACGACGGAGTGGGTGGAGACCGTTCGGGAGGGATGGAACGTGCTCGTCGGGGCGGAGAAGGAGAAGATGATCAGCGCCCTCACGGCGGCCCGACCCGGGGCCAGGAGGACAACGGTCTACGGGGACAGGGAGGTCTCGAAGCGCATTGTCCAGAGGATCGAGGAGGCGTTCGGGAGGTGACTCTCACGTTCCCGATCCAATTCTTCTCTCCACGCTCCTCACCTTCTCCACGATCGCTTCCTTCCTCCCCTTCCTGTCGTCGATCTTGATGCTCGTCAGAGCCCGATCGCACATCGTCATGACCTTCATGTGGCATCTCCTGATGACCTCCATGACCTCGTCGTATTCCCCCTCGAGCACAGTGCACATCGGCGTCAGCTGATGACTGAGCCCGCTCTTCCTGACTATCTTGAGACACTCGGCCACGTACTCGCTCACGCTCTCGCCCTTCCCTATCGGCACGATGCTGAACTCTGCTATCACGAAATCGCCAAATCAACTACCATAGCCCTCGTATAAGAAATATGATGGTTTGAAAGGTACTTAGCTAATTTTCCCTGGTATTAGCAAATCCGTGGCGTTTCCGGCACGCTGTAGTCACAAAAGGCTTAAATAGGGTAGTCCTGAATGATAGCTTACTTCCAAGCCGCAGCGGTTTTGAAAGCTGTTTGAATTGCGAGGGGGGCGGATTAGTCGTGTCGGCCAACAATGGCAACAATGGCAACAATGGCAAGGCATCGACCCTGACCGTCGAGGACCTGACATTCGCCATCAGGAACAGTATCGACAGGAATGGCATGCCAGACGATCAGGCGAGAGCTATGGCGCGACACGTCATGAACTTCTTCGGGTATAGCGAGCGGATCATCGACAATGTCCTCGAGCCGGAGGACCGTGATGCCTTCTACATGCTCGAGGATACGGGCATTCTGACGACCGAAAGGGAGGAGACGACGCTCTACGACGGACGAGAGTGGCGTATCCACTACTGGTTGTTCAGGAAGAACAGGATCGTGGAGTTGATCGGGATGAACGGCTCCAAAAACCGTCCCGATATCGACTCCGAATCTGTTTATGATGAAGTTCCTGATGATGTTTGGCAACGAACCTGATTTTTCTCGTGTTCTGAAGTCCCCTGATTGTTCCGCATTGGTCCTTGGTCTTGAGCGGATGCGAATCATTTTCAACGACCTCTCCGAAAGCGTATTCAGCCCAGTAGCTGGTGAGCCATCGGATGGACCTCTTTCCCTATTCTCCCCGTCCGGGACAGCCTGACATCGTCGAGGCGATATCCTCTGCGATTAGGAGCGGGAAGCACCTCGTGCTGGAATCGGGCACGGGGACCGGGAAGACCGTGTGCGCGCTCGTCGGCTCCCTCCAGGTCGCCTGCAGGACCGGGGGAAAGGTGATCTACCTCACGAGGACCAACTCCCAGCAGCGCCAAGTCATCGCCGAGCTCCGCATGATAAACGAGAGGTATCCCGCCTACGGTCTCGGCATACAGGGGAGGCAGAGCACCTGTCCTCTCGCGAAGAGGGATCCAGAGCTTCGGAGTGGCACCCCGGAGGAGCTCGCCAGACTATGTGGGGAGAAGAAGAGGAGGACGGTCGCCAAGCTGGAGGGCGGCTGCAGGTTCTACGATGAGACTATCGGGTCGAGCCTCGAGGAGATCGAGAAGAGGGCACGGGAGGATCTGCCGACGGTGGAGGAATTCGTCGAACTCTGCGACAGGAGAGGAGTATGCCCATATGAGCTGGCCAAGGAGCTGGTTCCGAAGGCGGTCGTCGTCACCGCCCCGTACGCCTACTTCTTCTCGCCCTTCATCAGGAACTCTCTCCTCGAGTGGATGGCGGTCTCCCTTGAAAGCGCGGTCGTGGTGGTGGACGAGGCCCACAACCTTCCTGAGTACTCGAGGGAGATCAAAACGGTCGATCTTTCACGCCGGCTGCTCGCATTGGTCGAGAAGGAGGTCGACGAGTACGGGGATCCAGAGGTGGTGAATGGCATAAGCGTCCTCGATCTGGTCGGGGCAATCGACCGGAGCATGGACTCGGCCCTGGAGGAGTACCTGATCGACGAGGACGGGCTCATCCCTCCCCAGTTCCTCGAGGAGAGCCTTATGAACACCTTCACCACCACCTCAAGATCCCTCAACCTGG
>DYTM01000196.1:1660-2805 GCA_020725985.1 Methanomassiliicoccus sp. | reverse complement strand
ACAGGGGCGCGTCGCGCTTCGCAATCCGTCCTTCCTCAATCGATCAGAATAGTCTCGGGCCGATGATCTGCCAGACGATGAGCGTTAGGACGAACAGGGCGAGGGCGTAGGTGATCACCACGACGTACTTCTCCCTCTCCTTCTCGGTCGAGTCCTTCTTCACCTTCCGGACGAGGGAGTCGAGCCAATCCTTGAAGAGGTATCCTCCGTCGAGCGGCACCGCCGGCAGCACGTTCGTCATGCCGACCATGAGGTTGATCCAGAATATCCAGTAGAGTGAGTTTGCCAGCGTCCAGAAGACGTCCGCCGGGATCCACGCCAGGGCGCCGGAGGGGGTGAAGAGATCGGTCACCGGAGACTTGATTGGCGCGAGGCCGAGGAAGGGGAGAGAAAGGTAGGAGAGCGAGGAGGAGACAAGGCTGTTCAGGTCGTCAACGCCGTGGAAAGGATGAGCCATCCTCCTGAGAATGATCTCGGGGGAGTTCACCGAGGCCCCGATGTAAGCGGTGTTCACTCCGAGATAGCCCACATCCTGGAAATCCGGCCCGACGAGGTCGGGGGCCACTTCCAAGTAGTAGTCCCTCCTGCTACCTAGGGTGATCTCTGTGATGTCGTCGAAGATATCGAAGTCGTTCGTCGCCTCCATGTAGGCGAGCAAGGTGATGTTGACGGTCTGGTAGGGAAGGGTGAGGGCCATCGCCCGTTTGAAATCCGTGTCGTTGCGGACGAGGGTGTCATTGACCGAGGCGATGACCATCCCCGGCTTAATGCCGGCTTCGGCTGCCGGAAGGCCCGAGGCCGTCTGCGTGATGGTCACACCGGATACGACCTCTTTCGCGAGCAGCTCTCCTGAGTAGTAGTACTCGACAGTGACATCGACCCCGGGGGCAGGGGCGCTGAAGTTCTCGAAATCGTTCCGGGAACGGATTTCCTGGCCATCGACTCGGACGATCTGGGCTCCGAATTCTATTCCGGCGTGACCCGCCGGACTGTCATCGGTCACCGAGACCACGACGGGGTTCTCCCTCATCGGCGCCACCGAAACAAGGAACGCTGAGGAGAAGAGAAGGGCGCAGATGATCGCGAGGATCACGTTTGCAGCCGGCCCGGCAGCGTAAACGCTCGTCCTCCTCCTCCTGTCAGTC
>DYTM01000196.1:0-1647 GCA_020725985.1 Methanomassiliicoccus sp. | reverse complement strand
TTGACGAGCTCGGATTCGTCCGGCTCCACGAAGGCCCCGAGCGGGATGACCATGAAAACGAGTCCGAGGGACTTGAGAGGCATGCCCCCTACCCTCGTCATGACGCCGTGGGCGAGCTCATGCACCACGACCGCGACGATCAGACCGAGGATGCCGTACCATATCGGGATGATTGGATTGACCCCTGGGATGCCGAGAAGCATCTCCGGCCCCGGCGCCCTCTCGGGCGGGATGTTCGCGACCACGGTCGCCTCCCAGACGAGGAGTGCCATGATGAGTACCATGACGACGACGCACACCACTTTGGCGAAGACCGAGTAGGCGATCCAGAGCCTCCTCGGACGGGAGAGGCGCTCGATGAACTCCTTTCCCTTCTGCGTCCTCCACATAAGGATCGGGCCGAAGAGGCTCATGTTGTGCCTCTCGAGGAAGCCGGTCCTTTTCAGGACGTAGACAAGGACGATGTACGCGGCGATGACGAGGATCGCTATCAGGTAGGGATTCATCCAACTCTGGGCGGTTTAATGAGTAGGGAGTATTAAAGAGTTCACAGAGATGGCATGGAGGCCGGGCGAGTCTCAATCCCGGTTCCATACCTCTTCCGATATCTCATCATAGATGGCGGAGGACTCGTCCCCCTTCTTCTCCGCCTCCTCGCTCTGTCTCGCCAGGCGGAGGATCTGGTCGTTCTTCAGGATCCAGTAGTGAATCCTCCAGAGTTTCCCCTTCTTGAGGTGGACCTCCTCCTGGGTCGTGGTGAGAAGCCCCTCCTCCTCGAGCATGTAGAACACGTCCCTGTCCTCCGAGGTGAGGCGGTTGTCGATCACCTCGCTCGTGTAGCCGAAGAAGCTCATGAGGTACTCGGCCAGTCTCTTGATGTCGTTCTCGGCCATTCCCTTCTTTCCAAGCGTGTTCTTCAAGGCCATGACGACGTCGTCCATGCTTACAACTGTCAACCTTTCCCCGGACCCCGCATCGCAGTTCAAGGTAAAGAAGATATTGGATATGTCGAGGCCCTCGGGAACCTACTGGACCGAGCTGTCCCTGGCTCGGAGCAAGGCAGAGTTTCTCAAGGCGATGAAGCCCCGGGCTCCCCAGAGCATCGCGATCGCAACGATGCCGTTCAGGAAGACGAAATCGAGTATCCCAGCGGCACCGAGGACGAGTCCCTCTCCCCCGCCCGAAATGAACGGTCCCATGTTCAGAAGGTCCCCGCCGACAAACATCCCGATACTCCCGGAGGCGTAGGCGAGCGACGCCGAACTCAACAGATCCTTCTTCTCCGAGACCAGGTAGCCGCAGGCCGCCACGATTCCGAAGGCAATCAACCAGGAAGGGAAGGCAAGGACGATGCTCCCTTGACCGACGTCGACAAGGAAGAAGGCGGAAAAGGTGACGATCGCCGAGGAGATTGCCAAGTCAACGATCCGAATCTTCCTCAGCGCGATGATGAGCGCCGTCACGACCAGCGGAATCAAGATCCCGGTGACATTGATGCTTATGGGGACGGGGAAGTCGACGATTCTCAGGTTGACGAACGAGAAGACGATTGCGGCGAGAGCGGCGAGGGACGCGTACTCCAAAGGCTCGGCCCAGGACTCCTCCCCCCAGAGGTCGTTCAGGGAGGTTCTGCTGAAGCGCACCGAG
>DYTM01000010.1:13206-15146 GCA_020725985.1 Methanomassiliicoccus sp. | reverse complement strand
CCCACATGGACCACGGCGATTCGATCAGATACCTGAAGGATGACCTTCCGATCTTCGCTGGGGAGACGACAAGGGACATCATCCTCGCAAGGGAGTTCTGCGGTAGGGCCCATTCGGATTATCTGATAGCGAAGCAAGGCAAGAAGACGGGGAAGGAGTGCTGCAAGGACTTCGCAGTCTTGGAGGAGGGCAAAGGAAGACCCGTCGGGGACTTGACTGTCACGCAGTACGGAGTCGACCACTCCGATCCTGGCGCCCGGGGAACCATCCTCGAAACCGGAGACATCGCAATCGTCTACACTGGGGACATCAGGACACATGGGCGACGAAGCAATCTGACCGCCGACTTCCTCAAGGCCGCGGGAAAGGCGCAACCTGATGTTCTCCTCATCGAGGGAACGAATATGCTCGAGGGGAGGATGAACAGCGAGGTGGATGTGCTCAGGAAATCGAAGGAGGTGGCGGAGAAGACGAGGGGACTGGTCTTAGCGGGGTTCTCGAACGCGGACCTTGATAGGATGAAGACATTCTGGGAGGTTGCGACCTCGACAGGCCGAAACCTGGTCCTCTCTGCGAAGCAGGCCTACATTCTTCATCACCTGGGCGGAACAGGAACGGGAGACATCCTCTCCCTGGCCAAGGACAAGATCGGAATCTTCATGAAGGATAAAAAAAGGAGGGAGCCATTCGAGGAGGAGCTCGACGCCGTTCCGGGGTACAACATCCTGAGTGCATCAGACATCAACAAACAGCAAAGTGAGACCATCCTGGCCTTCGGACTGTACGACATGAACGAGACCTTTGACATAGACCCTATGGCGGGGAGTTCCTACATTCTCTCCCAGAGCGAGCCCTTCAACGAGGAGATGGAGATCACCTACGAGAAGCTGTGCTGCTGGCTCGAGCACCTCGGTCTCCCCCTCTATCAGATACATGCCTCCGGTCACGCGAGGGCCTACGAGCTCAAGGAGATGATATCGGAGATATCGCCGAAGAGGGTGATCCCCATCCACACCTCGAATGCAAAGCTATACAGCAACTACATCTCCGACCTCGGTATCGAGGTGACGATACCTGAGAACGGCGGTACGATCAAAGTCGGGTGATTCGGAGGACGACAAAAGCGCCGAGGGGGAGATTCGAGGACGATTCTTGCCGGCACGGACCAACCCTCCAATGTACCCTAGTTCTGAAGCATCTCTGAATTGCCAGCAAGACGATAGCTAGATTTGATTTGGTATACACACAACTCGACGTCGATGTAGATATCGGGAATTCCCTATGCCTGTTCGAGTCGTCGGAGTCGATGTCAACTGGGAGGAGTTGAACATAGGTCGATCAAGTGTGTTGCTTGATTCCTACGAGAGAATCCCTCATTGGGAGGGAAAAATCTATGCTTTGCAGAACGAATTCTTCAAAGGGGATACGATGGGGCCTCGTGGTGGGAAATCTGGGAGGAGGATGCATTCCGTCCTCCTGATGCTGGTGCTGGTAAGCACAACTCTCTCTACAGTAGCGTTCTCTCTTTGTCTCGGCTCCACAGGCGACCAGAAGGTCCAGCTTTCCTTCTCAACCCTCTTCGGTGGCAGCGGTCATCAGGACATTGTGACGGGAGGCGTTCAGAATTCTGACGGGGAAATCTACTTGGTCGGATACACAGACAGTGATGATTTCCCTGTGACGGAGAATGCCTTCGATACCGAGTTCGGGGGTGTTGAGGACGTCTTCGTCGCAAAATTCTCATCCGACATGACGGAATTGCTTTCCTGCACATATCTCGGCGGCAGGGAAAGGGAGAGATACTGTGATATCGCGCTCGATTCGAATGGAAAGATTGTTGTCGCTGGTGTGACCTCGAGCGATGATTTCCTCACGACGCAAGGCGCTTACAACACCACTCCGAGCGCCTTGGGAACCGGGCGTATCTTCGTCTCGCGGCT
>DYTM01000010.1:11327-13196 GCA_020725985.1 Methanomassiliicoccus sp. | reverse complement strand
CCGACCTGGCAACGCTTGAGGCGTCGACGTTGATGGACGGCACTGCCCACGGCTTCTACATGAGCGTCGCAATAGGGAACGACGACACGGTTTTCGTCGCGGCCAATACTGAGGATCCTTACATCCGAATGGGCGATGATGCCTTCCAGAGGATCTTCGCAGGGAAGGAGGATGCTGTTCTCGTCCGATTCTCGGCCGATCTTGCAGATATTGTCGGGTGCACGTATCTCGGGGGGAGCGAAGGCGAGAACTGTTCAGCATGGCGCTGACGGCCGATGGCAGCGTCTGCGTCGTAGGCCTCACTTCCAGTTCGGATTTCCCGACAACCGATGGCGCTTACGATACGACCATCAACGACAATCCGGAGGCATGGTACATGGAGGATGGATTCGTGGCTCTTCTCGACCTGGAACTCACGACATTGAAGCATTCAACCTATATCGGGGGGATCGGCCTCGATATGCTTTTTGATGTCGCCTTGGATGCAGTCGGCAATATCTACGTCAGCGGCTCCACAACGAGCCCTGATTTCCCCACATCGGCCAGTGCATACTGCAGTCAGCTGTCACATACTTTTGACAGCGTTCTCGCGGTGTTCAATCCGACGCTGTCCACCCTGGTCGGGGGGACCTACCTCGCGAGTGAATCTGTGGTGCCCTCGGTGAGTGTCCTTGATGACGGGAGAGTGATCATGGCTGGGATGTGTTCGATCCTGACCATCACGGACGATGCAGCCGATGCAACGTTCAGCGGTGGAACAATGGATGCCTACGTTGCCGTGTTCAGTTCGAACCTGAGGGCGCTGGAATATTGCACGTACTTCGGCGGAGACGACGTCGACTCCGTCGACCACGGTCTGGTGAGGCTGGACGAGGACAGGGTGCTAGTCGCAGGTTTGACAGGAAGCACGAATTTCCCGAGCACGGACGGCAGCACAGGTAGATGGGACTGCTTCACATCTATCTGGAGAACTTGATGGGGAGTTGAACCGAAGGAGGTACTCGATCAATCTCATCATGCGGCGAATGATTCAGCATATGTGAAATCGGCGAAGCACAGGATTGCCGAGACGGCAATCGCGTGCCGCCAAACGAGCCGACCTGAGGGATATTATCAACAGAATATACCCGGCATTCTAGGTTGGGTTCTGATTCTCGTCTTGTTTGCGAGGCTGGGAGCTGCTATTCCTCCCACTCTCGACAGAACGACTTGTGAACGATCAGATCTCACAATCGATGGCGGGGCTCCGTCAACGGCACTCCCCACCTTCCGCTGATAAGTCTGGCGAGTTCCAGAACGTCGTCTCTGTATCTTGTGCCGGTACTTACCGTCCGTCCGTTCCTGAGATGAAGCAGCAATATAGCGGGGCTCCCGTCACTTCGCCAGCCTCTCAACTTATTGGCTCTAGGGTCCGAGGGGAATTCCAGGACCTCGATGCTGGCGATATCCTCCCTTGGCAGGGACTTGCCGTCGAATCCCAACTTCGTCAGGGAAGGATTTCTCACCGCCAGACCGTGTTCCGGAACGACGATCTCCCTGTTCCCTTTCATCTCCTGGCGGAAGTTCGCCAGAAGGATGAAGAACATAGCGCCGAAGAGTATCGCCAATATTGGCACCAGGGAAAGATCGTTGATGGCCAGTATGGAATAACAGACCAGTGCCACGAACGACGCGAGAAGCAGGATCGAAGGCCGGAACTTGGCAGGAGCGAACTCCTTGCGATAGACCTGCCCCTTGAACACCTTGATCGCCTTTCCCTGCTCGTCTTGCAACATCTCAACCTCTGGGAGCCGAGTCAGATTCCTCACCGGGCTGATTCGTGTGTTCAGATGAACTCTCCGCTTCCCTCTTCGCTTCGAGTATGTTCAT
>DYTM01000010.1:1223-11317 GCA_020725985.1 Methanomassiliicoccus sp. | reverse complement strand
GGAGGAAGAAAGGCCTCTCTTCCCCCTTAATATACAGCTTGGCTTGAGTAAGATTCCTGCCGAAGAAGGTCGTCGGGTCCGACGCGGGGATCTCTACCTTGAGAACATCCTGCCAGGGAATCTTCCTGGGATCCCGACTTCTGAAGTTGAATTCGAGTCCTTCCTTGCCGACTCGAATCTTGTTTGGGGTTCTGTAGTATCCCTCAGTCACGCACACAACGGCTATGCCTGCAAACAACGGAAGGACAACAAGAAATATAGATGGATGAGGGAGAATCACGACGAACACGGCACCTATTGCAAGGTTCACGATAGCCCCAGCCGCATAGATGAGTTCTGTTCCGGGATTGAGAAGCTGCCTTTCCACTCCGACCACCCTCAGTGTCTCGTATTGAGAGTATATAGCGATATCGCAAATGCAAGTCCCGAGCAGGTAGCTGAGACTATTCCGTATGCTCCTAGTTCTGAGTAAGCCAATGTGTGCACTAGCATCAGCAAGGAAACGGGGAGAGAAATAACTGTCAATGAGAGGTTCTTAGTGAGGAATGCCGCGATGGAAAGGGCAAGGGATATTATTCCCTTCGCGAAGCCGAGGAGAATACTCGCAGCAGATACGGCCATTCCCGCGGATATTCCGAACAATTGGATGATTACCTTGCCAGCGAAGATTTGAGCGCCTACCTCATCTGCCTCCGTCTCATTCACCCCTTCGTTGATCAGGACCCCAGCATACTGGAGATATGGCTCCGTATCTGGGTCGTCAGGGAGACATTCCGCATATTCTTTGTATTGGCTCGCGGCGGCATTGATCTCAGACTCGGTGACACCGAAAGCCCCGAACGCGATGAATCCTATTATTGCCGTCGCGACGAAGGATAGAAGGAAGCTGAACGGAGCTGTAATTGGCGTGAGGATCAGGAGAATGACTGTCAAGACGGCACCGATTCCAAGTAGGATCCAATACAGACTTCCGAACCATGCACTGGACAACCTCGAATACGTCGATGAATCGATTTTGCCATCCTTCGCGTAGTCGGTGGCCGCCCCTTTGACGGATGCGGCAAGCCCCCGGTAGTAGCTTCCGACCAGATTTCCGATTCCCTGAATCGTTGGAGATAGTAGCGCGTCGACGACGGATTTGATGATTTCAATCGCCCATCTCACGAACGCCATGAACGCGTCGACGATCGCGTCCACCGCCGCCTCGATGATCGCCGCGGTTGCCTGGACGAGGGCGTCGATGAACTTGACGCATATTTCAACGAGCGCGACGGCGAGCTTGATCATGAAGGACGCGGTCGCAAGGAAGCCCCGCCAGAGGAAGTCTGCTATCGAGACGATCGTGCTGGTGAGCCAGCCCCAGAAGTCCGTAGGGACATTGCCGGTCGGTGAGTTCGCGACCTGAAGCAGCGGAACGCTCGCCAATACATCCCTTGGCAAATGCATCAAGTAGAGGATCTCGGTCGACTCGACCGTGACGTTGTTGCCGATGCGCGCGTTCGTGGCGTTGTGAGTCATCATCGCCAGCAAGTCCTCAGCCATCGCCGCCGTCATGTTCTTCGAGATGACCGCGATGATGTGACCGGATGCCAACGAGGCGGAGACATTGGTCCGATGGAAGTTTGCACCGTACAGGGGACTCCCGCTGGTGATCGTCTCGATGTTCCACAGGGTGTCGTTGATCTTCGACTCGAGCGCGATCGATCGCGGAAGGAGGACGACGTTCACGCCCTGAACGAAGTGAGTCGATGAGGAAGAGCAATTCAAGTAGAATACGAAGAGCTGATCGTCCGCAGTGTACCTTAACCCGTCCTCGACCTCGTACAAGCCGTAGTCGGTCGCGTTGACAACGATCGTCCTCGCCTTCTCCCTGACGACGTTCTCCACCGTGATCGTCACATTCGCATCATACTGATGATCGTACGAGTCCGACGTCCCGTTGCCGGAGTAGGTCGTCGTCCCCCAGATCTCCTCCCACCTGTCCGATCTGACGGCGAAGTTGAAGGTGATCCCCTTGCTCGGACCGTTGCATATGTCGAGCTCTGTGCTGCCGCTCACCCCGTCGTCGTCCCACGCCCTGAACTCGAACTGGACCGTGTCGTTCGAGTCCCAGACGTCGAAATAGTACACGAGGGAAGGATAAGACCAGAGGTGGCGAACGGCGTTGAACCTCGCGGTCGCGTAGTGGAAGCCGTTCGCCTTCATCGAGAAGAAGACGTTCACCGGGAAGCCTGTGCCGTCGGTGTAATCGTCGAGCCAGAAGCCGGCGATCGTGAGCTTGACGAGCGCGTCCCCGACGGGATTCTTGTCGACGCCGTCGAGGAACGAGTCGCCGCAGGCAAATGAGAGAATCGAGTCGGCGACGATCTCGTCACAATACACTTCTACCTTCCCCATGCGTTGCTCTATTTGGCTCGCCAGAATATAAGAGTTGCTGATAACTAAAGCGCCGAGGGGGAGATTCGAACTCCCGAAGCGCAGAGCGCCACGAGCTTGCTGTCCCCGCAGGGGCTCCAGGCTCGCGCCTTACCTGGCTGGGCCACCTCGGCAACCTGCCAGCTCCTTACAGTGTTGCGCTACTTAAAATTTTGCCGGTCGGCAAAGGGTCAAAATCGGAGAAGAAGGCGAAGGCTTCGATCTGGGAATAAGTCTACTCCACCCGGGGGAACTCAATCATCTCTTCCGGCCCGAGGGTGTCCCTCAGCGTTGGCCTCATATTCCTAGCGAGACTGAGTTGGGCCGGTTCGATATCGATCGCGTTCAGATCCTCCTCGTAGTACTTGCCTTTCACGAGGGTGTCGCCCCGGGGCCCCACAGCCTCGCTTCCGCCGAAGTAGACCTGGTTGAGCTGGGTGCCGACCTGGTTCACGTAGACGAAGTAGACGGTGTTCTCTATCGCCCTGGCAGGGATGAGTTTCTCGAAGAAGGGCCTCGAGGTCGGCGGCGAGGCGGCGATGCACACGATTGCCTCCGCGCCGTTCAATGCGTACGATTTCGACAGCTCGGGGAAGAATATGTCGAAGCATATGATGACCCCGATCTTCGTGCCGTTGATGTCGAACATCTTCGGCGATCTTCCTGGAGCAAAGTATAGCTTCTCCTCGAAAGGCCCGAAGTTCGCGGGATAGAGCTTGTCGTACCTCTGCACCAGGCCATCCGGAGAAACCGCGACCGCGCTGTTCTTGATCAGTCCTGGAACTTCATCATCGAGCACCGGCATGCCGAAGAGGATGGTGCTTCCGTGTTCCTCCGCCAGTTTGCCGATCTTACGGACACTCTCGCCGTCGGCCCTCTCGGCGAGGCGGAAGTATAGGTCCCTGCACATGTAGCCAGTAAGGTACATCTCAGCGAAAACAAACAAGTCCGCCTCCGTCTTCTTCATCATCTTCCCCATCCGAGCGATGTTCTCCTCCTTATCGCCCAGAGAACAGGGGACCTGCGCGAGAGCAACCTTCATGGTATCCCGATTGAAATCGCACTCTCCTCATATGTTACTTTTGGAGGCTGAATCAGGCCAAGGGAGCATGTGGGAATGAATAAGAACAATGACGCAGATATCCTCGGCCATGCGTCCCCAGCTCAAGGAGCATACCGATTTCATCATCATGGATTTCATCCGCCAGAAAGTCGAGGAGAGCGGCGGGAACGGGGTGGTGATCGGACTGAGCGGCGGCATCGATTCTGCGGTTGTCTCCAAGCTCTGCGCGGGGGCGATTGGCCCGGAGAGGGTGCTGAACGTCTTCATGCCTTCCAGGGTCTCGTCATCCCAAGACCAGATCGACGCGGAGGACTTCTCCTCCCGCTGTGGCATGGAGTTCAAGGTTGTTGACATCACGCCCGCCTTGGAAGGCTATCAGAGGATGCTTTCCCACCTTGACAGAAAGGACCTCCTGGGGAACGTGATGACAAGGTGCAGGATGACTGTGCTCTTCCATGAGGCAAATCTCAGGGGCCGAGTGGTTATGGGAACAAGCAACAAGAGCGAGCTCCTGATAGGTTACTTCACCAAGTTCGGCGACGGCGGGGCGGACTTCTGCCCGATCGGGGATCTCTACAAGGGCGAGGTGAGGGAGCTCGCCGAGAAGATCGGCATCCCGAGATGCATCGTTGAGAAGGTACCGACTGCGGGCCTTTGGGCGGATCAGACGGACGAGGGGGAGATGGGGATCACCTACGAGGATCTTGACAGCATTCTGATGGGAATTGAGATGAGCCTTCCCATTGAGGAGATAGCGGCGAGGACCGGTCTGGACTTGACTCTCGTCCGGCGAATTTGGAACAAGCATCGCGCCACCGTCCACAAGAGGAAGATGCCCCTGATTCCGAAGATAGGCATCAGGACGCTCGGCCTGGATTGGCGCGAGTGACCGCGGAGGACTCCTCCACCGCTCTCAGGAACCTCTCCGAACCCATTGCGTCGAAGATCACGGTGTCGGCCCTCTTCCCCAGGGCCCAGCCGAACCTCTGCTTCTCCTTCAACTTGAGGACGATGAGGTCGTGTCTTTTCGAGGTGACGAACAGGGTCGACTGAAGGATGCGGAAGAACACGCCGGTCCTGATCGGCCCCTTCTCCATCATCTCGACGCTCTTTATTCTTGTCAGCGGGATCTCGGCCTTGAAATACCAGCCTTGCCTGAGGATGAGCTTGTCTCCCCTGATCTCGTGGTAGGTCAGCAGCGGGGTAACTCCGAGCAGGAATATCACAAGAAGCTCCACGGCGAGGCCGATCGAGACAGTCAGGATATCGTAGCCAGTGGAAACGCCGAGGAGGACGAGAAGCACCGCTCCGGCTGCAAGAACCATGAGTAGGTCGAGGAAGAAGGACTTCCTGCTGTAGCGGAATACCTTCGACGTCGGCAACGCCTGAAGCATGGAGTTCGGACGGAATATTCTTTCTATCTCAGAATCAGGAATGGGAAAGGGGAAGAACATCAAAAGATTTAACTAAGGCGTTCTTATTGGTCCACAAAAGGCTCCCGTAGTGTAGTCCGGTCAATCATGCGGGCCTCTCGAGCCCGCGACTCGGGTTCAAATCCCGGCGGGAGCACCAACTTCTCCTGAACTATCCTGGGGTGGGGCCATCTTCGATGGAATCAGGCGGCGGTGGCTGCATGATCCGCAGGGCGAAGGAGGTATCCTCCGAACCCGATGTACCAAAGGAGGGAAGGATACAGTATGAGGCGCTCCATTCCTCCGGGCCCGAGGCCAAGGTAGCTCCCCGTGATGAACAGAACCAGGGCGGCCATGCTCAATCCTCCCAGGCCGGCTCCGAACCACGAATACGGCGGCCTGACGATCAAGAAAGAGAGAATCGCCGTCAGGGCTCCGAAGAAGAAAGCGAGCAATGCGAAGAGGGCATGCGGCGCACCTGTGTCCTCCGGAAACAAGCCGACGCCAATCGTCCCTATCGAGGAGATCGCGAGGGCGGCAATGAACGCCTTCCTTTCCTTCTGCCTCCAAAACAACCAGGAAGCTGCGAGTCCGAAGAGGCCGAAAAGGATGAGAGTGCCGTTGAATATCGTCCTGGAAGGTTCGGAACCGACCCCGAGGTCGCTGATGTAGTTCAGCGAGACGCTGTAGCCTGGACGAAGCATCTCTGCGATCATCAGCAGCAACGCGAACTGAAGTGACCCAAGAAGCAGGTACAGCCCGGGGTTCCTGGCAAATCCCATGAATCCGACAATGCACACTCGTCGCATAAGCGTTGTCTATGATTTCGATCTCGAATGCCGAGCCGATTCACGTCCAACCCCCGCCACGTGCCCCTCCGCTTCTCAGCTTTGACAACCTGATACGCAGTAATGTTTGGAGTCGAGGAAATTGAAGACTCTATGATGATCGCATGGCGTTTGTCGGCGGAGGTCTGGAGTCCTGGAGTTTGTACTCGATGGAATCGAGGAGCGCCATCAAGCTTGCCTCAATTATGTTGGTTGACACGCCGATCGTTGTCCACGATCTCGATCCGTCGGTAGACTTGATGAGCACCCTTACCTTCGCTGCAGTTGCAGATCCCGTGTCGATCACCCTCACTTTGTAGTCGGTCAATCTCACCTCCGATATCTCGGGGAAGAACCTCATCAAGCCCTTCCTCAGGGCGCGATCGAGTGCATTCACGGGGCCGTTCCCCTCCGACGCCGTGTGCTCCACCTCCCCTTGGGGATGCGCCACCTTGACGACCGCCTCCGACCGCATCGAATCCCCCGACACGTCCACGACCACTCTGAAACCATCGAGTTTGAAATGAGGTATGCCCTCGCCGCGAAGTCTCTTCAGAAGCTCGCTTCTGCGCCCTCAAACTGGAACCCTTCCGATTCCATGGATTTGAGTCGCTCGAGGACCGACCGCCCATTCTCCTCATTCTCCTCTATGCCATACTCGCGAGCCTTTGCCAAGATCCCTGAGACGCCGGAGAGCTCCGAAACCAGGATCCTCCTCCGGTTGCCAACAACCTCGGGATCGATATGCTCGTACGATGCGGGGTTCTTGACGACCGCGCTAACATGGATTCCTCCCTTGTGAGCGAATGCGCTCGTGCCAACATATGGCATTCGCGGACTCACCGAGACATTCGCCACCTCCCCGACGAATGAGGACAACGATGCGATCCTTCTCAGGTCCTTCACGTTCGAGCCCGCCCCCATCTTGAGCGTCAAATTCGGAACTATCGAGCACAGGTTGGCATTTCCGCATCTCTCGCCGATGCCATTGACGGTACCTTGCACCATAGTGGCCCCCGCCTCGACTGCTGCGAGGGTGTTCGCCACCGCCAAGTCGGCATCGTTGTGCATGTGGACACCGATTCTGACGTTGCTGTCGCGCACAACTCGAGCGACAATCACGGAAACCTCGGAAGGCAGACTTCCTCCATTGGTGTCGCAGAGCACCAGGTAATCAGCGCCGGCCCGCTCAGCCGCGTCGAGAACCTCAAGCGCGTAGCCCTCGTCTTCCTTCCAGCCGTCGAAGAAGTGCTCGGCGTCGAAAATCACCTTCCGACCATTCGAGGCAAGGAAGGAAACGCTCTCCTCTATCATCTCGAGATTGTGCCTCGGGGAGACTTTGAGCATCTCCCTGACATGCAATCCCCACGACTTGCCGAAGATACATACCCATTCAGTGTCGGACTCAAGGAGGGCCTTGATGGAGGGGTCATCTCCAGCCCTTCTCCCCTTTCCACGGGTCGATCCGAAAGCCACCAATCTGGCATTCTTGAGTCCAAGCGCCTTCGCCCTATCGAAGAAAGATCGGTCCTTGGGGTTGGAGACGGGATAGCCTCCCTCAATGAAGTCAACGCCGAAAGCGTCCAGTTTCGATGCGATCTCCAACTTGTCTTCGGTCGAGAAAGATATGCCTTCGGTCTGAGCTCCATCTCTAAGCGTTGTATCGTAGATCTCAACTCGATCGGCTAATAAATAAATCCCTTCTTGCTGGCATCCTGCTCATGTCAATTCCTGCCGTGGTAGGCCGTGGCATATTGTCGGCCTCTTACTTAAGGCGAACGGATGAAGGCGGCGATCCCTCGTTCTTCTCGAGGCCTTGACGAAATCCTTATACGCGAGTGACAATTGCTACCGCTCGTCATGGAGACGATTCGAAGATGCGCTGAGAGGGCAAAGGAGGTCTCCCGCCGGCTTCAAGGCGCTCCGGTCGAGCTGAGGAATAGGGCGCTCCAGGCGATGGCAGATGAGCTGCTCAGGAGAGAGGATGAGATCGTCTCGGCGAATCGGAAGGACCTGAAGAATGCGAGGGCGATCGGCCTTTCTCCGCCTCTCATCAAACGCCTTGGATATGATCGGGAGAGGATCGGCGAGTCGATTCAATCGATCCTTTCTCTTGTTTCCATGGAGGACCCTGTCGGGAGGGTCCTGGCAAGGACAGAGCTGGACGAGGGACTGATCCTTGAGAAGGTGACCTGTCCGATAGGTGTCGTGGGCGTGATCTTCGAGTCCAGACCTGACGCTCTCGTTCAGATATCATCACTCTGTCTCAAGTCCGGGAACGCGGTCCTCCTGAAGGGGGGCTCGGAGGCGAAGGAGACGAACAAGGTTCTAGCGGTCGCGATGAAGGAAGCAGTCGAATCGGTCGATAGGCGGTTCGAAGATGCGATACAGCTCCTCTCCACCCGGGAAGAGTTCCGTCACCTGCTTGATCTGGACGATTTCGTCGACCTTCTCATCCCGAGGGGATCGAATGAGCTGGTGCGCTCGATCAAGGATTCGACGAGGATTCCCGTTCTCGGCCACGCCTCAGGAGTCTGTCACACCTACGTCGACAGGGACGCGGACATCGACATGGCGGTTAGGGTCTGCTATGATGCGAAGGTCCAGTATCCCGCCGTCTGCAATGCCATGGAGACTCTCCTCGTTCACAAAGACATCGCCTCGGATTTCCTCCCACGGGTCGCCTCGCGGTACGAGAGAGCGGGCGTGGAGCTTCGCGGGGATGCGGAGACAAGGAAGCTCGTCCGTGCGAGCCCAGCGACGGAGGAGGACTGGTTCAGGGAGTACAACGATCTTGTTCTGAATGTCAGGATCGTCTCGGCTCTGGAGGAGGCAATCGATCACATCAACAAATATGGTTCCCATCACACCGACGCGATCATAACGCGGAACGACGCGGTGGCGAAGAGGTTCATGGACGATGTTGACTCCGCATCAGTCATGTGGAACTGCTCCACCAGGTTCGCCGACGGTTATCGTTATGGCCTGGGAGCGGAGGTGGGGATCAGCACGAATAAGACCCATGCCCGGGGACCAGTGGGCCTCGAAGGTCTGGTCATATACAAGTACAGGCTTTCGGGCAGAGGGCACGTTGTCTCGGACTACGTGGGCGCGAAGGCAAGGTCATTCACACACAGGGAGCTCCCATGAGGGACTTGAGCGCGAAGCGCATCGTGATCAAGATAGGAACGAACACCATCTGCAAGGAAGACGGAACGGTCGACCGCGAGTACATCGCCAGCATAGCGCGGCAGGTGATCGAGCTCGAAGCAAGAGGGGTTCAATCGATCATCGTGACCTCCGGCGCAATCGGCTCCGGCTCGACCGAGCTCGGCCTCAACGGGAAGAACAAGGACATCGCCATGAAGCAGGCCTGCGCCGCCGTAGGCCAGACAGCCCTCATGCTTTCATACCGCGAGGCATTCACCAAATACGCAAAACTGGTGGGGCAGGTATTGATCACCTACGGGGCCTTCTCAGACAGGAAGAGGTACCTGAACCTGAGAGATGCGATGGACAGACTGTTCAAGCTTGGGGTCGTTCCGATCGTCAACGAGAACGACGTGATCGCCACCGACGAGATAAGCGATGTCTTCGGAGACAACGACAAGCTTTCCGCTCTTGTGGCGGCGAAAATGGACGCCGACCTCCTGGTCCTTCTGACCGATGTGGATGGTCTCTTCGATCGGAATCCGGAGGCGGACCCCGACGCGAGACTCATTCCGACCGTCGACGAGATCACGAAAGACATAGAGCGGATGGCGGGAAAGGCAAGGAACGACAGGTCGGTCGGAGGCATGAGGACGAAGATCAGCGCCGCAAAAATAGCCATGCAGTCCGGGTGCAACATGATCATCGTGCACGGCAGAGAGAGGAACGTGATCCTGCGCGTTGTCGAGGGGGAGGAGATCGGGACGCTCTTCACGGCCAAGGCCAGGTACACGAACAAGGAGCGATGGATACTCTTCTCCTGTCCCCGGGGAAAGCTCATCGTCGATGAGGGAGCGGAGAGAGCCCTGAGGAATGGCAAAAGCCTCCTCGCCTGCGGAATCACCAAGGTCGAGGGCAGTTTCGGGAAGGGAGAGGTCGTCAGGATCGGCGGGTTCGCGAAAGGGATCGTTAGCTTCTCGTCGGCCGAAATCGCCAAGATGATTGGCGGCTGCGCGGACGGAAGTCGCACGAATTCGAATGGTAACGGAAGAGCCGTCGCCGACAGTAGCAGCATCGTAATCTTGAACTGAGGCACGTGATTGAACGGCGAGGCGCTCGAGTGATGTGTTGCAGACCTCCAAGTCGCCCCGTACTCCCGTTCCTCCCCTGGATGACTGGTACGAATCATATTTGAAAAGCGCAGTCGTTTCGTAGGCACTCGATTCC
>DYTM01000010.1:0-1213 GCA_020725985.1 Methanomassiliicoccus sp. | reverse complement strand
GTGCATCTCAGGCCTCGCTCTCCTCCCGACTGCGCAGACTACCAACGAAGAAAGAGTAAAACGTAGGCCAGGAAACGGTCCGAAGGTCAATGTCCGGTCAACCTCCATGTGATGCATTCTGCGCCTGCGACATGATGGACCCAAAAGATTAGTACCGGCTCCAATAATCCACCGCCCGTTGCACTGCAGGTTGTTCAGCCGTGAGGGCCTCGCGGGCCCGGCACTGATGATGTTCGCGGCGACGGTCATCGGCGGGGGCTGCGACTATCTCTACCAGATAATCATGGGCAGGCAACTCGGCCCCGCCAGCTACTCGGAACTCAACGCCATTCTCTCAATATTCTACATCGTCTCGGTCCCGACCCAGACGGTGGCGACGTTCCTCGTCGGATACGTGTCCAAGTTCAAGGCCCAGGGAAAGGAAGGGGAGATAGCCTGGCTGATTCGGAAGACACTGATCTGTTCGACCGCCATCGGCCTTCTCATGGCGCTCGCCATCTACCTCACCATGCCCCATATCGCACGCTTTCTGTCCCTCACCTCGACCCTCCCGCTCTTCATAATGATGATCGGCATCGTCATCGTCATGGTCAGTCCGGTGGGATATGGCTCGGCCCAGGGCCTCCAGCGGTTTCACATTTCAGCCGCCTGCTGCGTGACCGGACCGTTGATGAAGCTCGTCTTCGGCCTCCTCCTTCTCATCGCTGGCTACGGGGTCGCCGGTGCGTTCGGGGGAGCCGTCATTGGAGCTTTCTTCACCCTCGTTGTGGCGATGGTCGCGATCAGGGACTATCTGAAGAGGCCGAGGAAGGCCGTGACGAAGAAGGACGTCTCGAACATCGAGAGAAACCTCGTGACCGCCACGATCGCGGTCGTCTGCTTCGCGATCCTCATCAACATCGACATCTTCTTCGCGAGGCAGTACCTGACGCCTCATGACGCTGGTGTGTACTCCGTCGCGTCGATATTGAGCAAGGTCATATGGTTCCTGCCCGGCGCCGTCGGGACTGTGCTCTTCCCGAAGGTGTCGGAGTATCACACGAAGAAGCTCGGTACGACCTCCATCATGAGGAAGTCCATAATCCTCACGGCCGCGATCACTGGGTTTATCGCTCTCGTCTACCTCCTCGTGCCAGGGGCCGTCCTCCAGTTCCTCTACGGCAGCGAGTACTTGGGGGCCGCGACCGCCCTATCGATCCTCGGAGTCGCCATG
>DYTM01000195.1 GCA_020725985.1 Methanomassiliicoccus sp. | reverse complement strand
CCCTGATCTCGCTCACGAGCTGCCTGTCGGTGAACTGGCGGGCGTGGATCGCTTTCGAGGGGCACGATACGACGCATGTGCCGCAGCCTCTGCACAGCGCCTCCACAATCCTCGCCCTCATCCCGCCTTCGGACAATTCGAGGACCGGGGCGCCGTACGGGCAGGTCTCGGCACAAAGCCCGCAGCCGATGCACTTGTCCGACTCGACGAAGGCGTTGAGGGACTCGGCCTTCGCCACCTTCTTGTTGAGGAGGATAACGGTCTCGAGGGCGGCCGCCCTCGCCTGAGCTATCGACTCGGGGACGTCCTTCGGCCCCTGCGCGCAGCCGCACACGAAAATGCCTTCCATCGACGTCTCGACGGGCTTCATCCTCGTGTGGGCCTCCTGGAAGAAACCGTCCGGGCTCGTCCTCAGGCTGAGCATCCTGGCGTGGTCGCTTGTTCCCTCGGACGGAACGAGAGAAGTGGAGAGGACGACGAGATCGAAATCCCTCTCGGTGATTTTGTTTAGGAGCGTCTCCTCAGCGCGGATTGTCAGGTTCTTCGTCTCCTTGTCCTCCATGACCTTGGCGGGCCTCCCCCGGGTATACTCCACTCCGTAGTCCTCCCTTGTCCTGTGGAAGAACTCCTCCACCCCCTTCCCGACGGCCCGGATGTCGATGTAGTACACAGTGATGTCCACATCGGGATGGACCTCTTTGATCGACTGGGCGTTCTTCATCGTGTACATGCAACAGACCTTGGAGCAGTACTCGATGCCGACCTTCCTGTTCCGGGAACCGACGCACTGAATAAAAGCCAAGCGCTTGGGAACCTTCCCGTCGGAAGGCCTCACCACCTTCCCCCCGGTGGGTCCGGCCTTGTCCAGCATCCGCTCCAGCTCCATGATCGTCAGGACATTGTCGAACTCCTTGTATCCCAGGTAGCCTCGGATCCGGGGCTTGTAGGGGTCGAAACCCGTCGCGACCACGATCGCCCCCACCTCAAGGTCGATCTCCTCCCCCGCATCATCGAAACTTGGGGCCTCGAACTCGCATGCCTCATGGCAGGCGGAACACTCCTGACCATTGAGCCGGAGGCAGCTTCTCTCGTCGATGAGATACTTCCTCGGCAGGGCCTGCTGGTACGGGATGAATATCGCCTTTCTTTGGGACAGGCCGTAGTCGTACTCGTTCTTCACGCTGACCGGGCAGACGACCGCGCAGTTGCCACATCCGACGCACTTCTTCTCGTCGACGTAGCGAGGCCTTCTGACGACCTTCACCCTGAAGTTTCCCATGTGGCCCATCACGTCCTTCACTTCGGAAAGGGTGAGAATGTTGATGTTCGGATGATTGAGCGTGTCCGTAAGCTTCGGCATGATCGTGCAGCCGGAGCAGTCGCATGCGGGGAACTCCCCCTGCCTGAAGCTCAGGTTCTGGGGCTTCCCAGGGATCTCATGGCACCAGAGAAGGCAGGTGAACATCGCGGCCATGTTCCCGCCGAGCATCGGCTTCCTCTCAACGAGGTGGACCTTGTGGCCGAGCTCAGCGAGGTTGAACGCCGCCTCGACCCCGGCCACCCCGCCCCCGATGACGAGGACTTCCTGCTTGAGCTCGACGTCGGCGCTCTCCGCCGGGGAGAGCATCCGCGCCTTCCCGACCCCCATCCTCACCAGGTCCTTCGCCTTCTCGGTCGCCTCGTAGTGCTCGGAAGCGTGCACCCAGGAACATTGCTCACGGATGTTCGCCACATGAATCATGTGGCGGTTGAGGCCCGCCTTCTCCACATTGTCGCGGAAGGTCCGCTCGTACATCCGGGGGGTGCAGGCCGCGACCACGATCGAGTCCGCACCGAGCTTCGCGATGTCCTCCCTCATCTGCCTGAGCCCGTCGGGAGAGCAGAGATAGTCATGACAGAGGGAGAAGGACACGCCTGGTAGAGCTGAGGCATACTCCCGGACGTTCTCGCAATCGACAACGCTGTTTATGTTTGCCCCGCACTTGCATACGAACACGCCGACCTTGACGTCTCCCTGCTCCTTCGTGGTACTTGCCCCCTGATTGCCGTCGGAAGCTTCGCAAAAAGCAGTCCTCGTGAACGGGTCGCAAGAGACTGATAGCGCTCCTGATAGACTACCTGACCGTTGGTTCTTTCCGAATCGGGATTGCCGTATTTCAACATTGTGCACGATGCTCCATTGCGTCCGGGGGAGTCGAACATTAACTATGGTTAATATATCTTTCGACTGTTGTCGAAGAGGGAAGACCTTGCGCGAGCCTCATCGAAAACGCTGACCTTTCGTCGCTTGTTCGACAATCGGAGAAGGCGAGGGGAACACAATTGTTGAGATTATCAATGACAGTAATTGACGGACAAACCATTTAACCTCGGAGCTCGTGCGCGCGGAGGTGCTTACCGTCATAGTCGTCGCATTGACCCTCGGCGCGTTCGGCCTGGCCAGCTTCATCGCGTTCCGGAAGCACTTCTCCGTCGAGAATGCCTTTTCGAGGCTGAGGATTCTGTTCTCGTTCCGGAGAAGAGGAAATGACGGAGGATCGAGAGCGACGAGACCGAGAATTCAGATCAGGGGTCCAAAAGTCAAGCCACTCGTCTGCCAGATATGTCTCGGAAGGATAAAGGAGGATCTGGAATATGCCACATGCGCATGCGGGAAGACCTTCCACACGACCTGCATCCGAAGAACAGCCTTCTGTCCGTATTGCGAGGAGGTATATTCTTCGACCAGCGGCGCGTGGAAGATCTCGCATGGAAGCCCGCACGGGAACCATGGCCGTGACGCCATGCCGTCGGGGGAGCGGGGAAACACACTGGCCTGC
>DYTM01000194.1 GCA_020725985.1 Methanomassiliicoccus sp. | reverse complement strand
TCTCCCATGTGACGCCCAAATCGTAGACGCCGTCCTCATCTTCATCGCTTGAATAGCCAGGGTATGCGGCTAGGACCTGCAGGTAAGCGCCTCTTGGCGGGACGCTGCCTTCAAAGAACCCAGATTCCGTGTTTGCCTGAGCCGCCAAGGCCTGACTGACAACGGATCCTGGGACGGATTCTGGCACGGAGAAGAAACTCATGATAAGCGCAAAACAAACAAGCACTACTACGGAATCCCTAAGGTGTATCAACCTCCTCCCCTTGATAACAAACTATGTTTCGAGCGGCTATATGAATATTGCTTCTGTTCCTCGCAGCATATCTCCTTTGGAATTCCATGTTTGGAGCCGGCCTCCCCGAGGCGCATCGACTCATCGGAAGAGTGCCGTCTGGGGGCTGAGTTCCATCCTCGCTGGAAACAGCGGTCTTTCACCCCATTCCATGTTAGAAGGTTCTCAGGAATCTCTGGATTGATGACCCGCCTTCGGCAGGCCAATCCACTGCCAATCGTCAAGACTGACCGCACTCGAATTGCACAAGCCGCCTCATAGCTTCCGTCAGCACAGTAGACTGGGAATCATGGATTGAGGAACAGGGAAGAAGGAGTTTGTGGTTGTGCCACCAATTGAACGAATGAGATGATTGTCTGTGGAGACATTGATTCGACTCCCTTCTCCCGTGCTCAGTTGCGAGAGATTGGGTCACTTCCCCAGAGCAGTCTTGGCCAGTCCATTCGCCCAATTCCTCGCCTTCTCCAGCTCTCCTTCCTTCAGGCGCATCTGGTCTCTCCTTCCCTCCACGTAGGCTGCGAGAGAAGGTACGGCTGTCTTGAAACCGAGCTTCTCCAGCCCCTCCTCCATCTTCTTGGTTGCGCTCCCGCTGAGTCTCGATTTGATCCGCGTGTCGAAAGATGTGGCCAATTTCCCGGAAACCTCCTTCTGAGAGATGCCTTCGAGGAACTGCAATGTCTCAGGAGTCGGTTTCCATGCCATGGTGGGCGAGCCAACAATCAGACAATTGTAACCTCCAATGGCGATCCTGCCAGCATCCTTTACATAGACCGAGTCTACCTCTATTCCTTCGGCTCTCAGAGTCGCGGCAATCATATCAGCGACCTTTGCGGTCAGCTTCGATGACGAGACCGAGTCATACACAATCAAGACCTTCATTCAGCACATCTCCATGGTTGATAGCGCACGCCTCATTGGAATTCGACTCTTAAAGATTGCGCGTCGAGATTCCATGCCTTGGCACTTTTCCTCGACTTCTCGCAGCGCATCGTTGACGTGCTCTTCGCGGATCAGGGGCGCAGACACACTTTTAATAACGAAATATGGGATATGTGGGAGAGGGTTACTCATGGGCAGAATCGTCACTGGATTGGTCCTGTTCGTCGGAATCTTCCTGATCCTCCTCGGAGCGATATTCATCATCGCCTCAGGGGTGGAGAACATCGCGATCGGCGCCATTCTGGTTGTCGTGGCGATAGTGCTCTTTCTCTTCGTCTACCGAAGCGAGAAGATCCAGGCCGCGAAGCCCACCTTGGTTTCACAGAGCTTTCAAGTGAAGATGGAGGGCTCGGGGGAGTTCACAGAGAAGCAGCTGAAATGCAGATCCTGCGGGGCGCCTCTCGCCGACAAGGACCTGAGGGTTATTCAGGGCGGGATCATGGTCTCCTGCCCCTATTGCGGGAGCACGTATGCCCTGGAGGAGGCCCCCAAATGGTGAGGGCGGGCGACATGTTGACGTCTCTCCGAGCGTCTGCGGTTGTTCTGCTCGTGTTGGCATTTGCTTCTCTAGTTACCCTAAGCATGCCTCTCTTCCTCCCAGCGGATGCCCAAGCCTACTCCTTCTCCGTGTCGGAGGAAAGGGTCAACGTGACAATAATGAAGGATGGCAGCGTGGACCTCGACTATCGCTTCGTCTTCACAAACGTCGAATACCTCGACGGAGTTGACGTCGGTCTGCCGAATGCCCACTATGATGAGGCATCGGCGAGCGCTTCGATCATCGTCGACGGGGTCATCTACCCCCCTTCGCTCATCCACCCCTCCCCTTACATCGAGATCGGACTTGCGGTCGAGTTCGACCAGGCGACAATATCCCACATTCAATCCTCCGGCTCATTCATACTCAATTTCCACGTGAACAATCCTCACATGGTCTATCGGAACGAGCTCGTCGAGGGGACCGTCGGAGTGAGGTTCCGGCCGACCTGGTTCGATCCGGACTTTCAGGTCGGAGATACTGGCACGATAGTCAGTACGATACTCTTCCCTGAAGGAATGGCGAACTCCTCAACGGCCCTATGGCTCGAGGATAGGCCTTGGGATCTTCTCTCGATTGACCCGGAGACGGGGAGATTGGCCGCAACATGGACCGGCTACTCGGTCGATCCGAACGCGCTTGCCGGTGGCGCGTATGATGTCGGGGTCGCTTTTCCTTCAGCCTACGTCGATCAGTTCTTCGAACCTGAGGGCGGGGGAGGACTTCTTGGCAGTATCGCCGAACTCCTGATCCTCCTCGCTCCGATAATCCTCTTCGCCGCATTCATTACCCTCGCCTTCCTTGCCGGCATCCGAGCTTCACGGAGACAGGCATTCGACTACTTCGAGCCGGAGATGAACGTCGTCGGCGCCGGGCCTAGAAGGGACCTTACCGCCGTCGAGGCCGCCATTACTCTTGAGCGTCCTCTGGAAATTGTCGCAACGATGGTGCTGTTCGGCCTCATCAAGAAGAGGAAGGTGGAGGTCCTCTCGGAGGAGATGCCCATGCGGCTCAGGAAGCTGTCGGAGCAGGGCGAGTACCAGTACGAGACGGACTATCTCAATGCAATCAGTTCCGGTGGGACG
>DYTM01000193.1 GCA_020725985.1 Methanomassiliicoccus sp. | reverse complement strand
CTCTTGATACATTCGGAAGCCTTTCAACAACAAGGAGCTCGCGGACAGGCTCCGGGCGGTCCTGGAAGGCCCGTCGGAATCGCTCCTGGTGTCGGCCGAGAGGGAGGCGGCGGAGAGACCCGGACTGCTCGGGAGACTCAAGGGAGGACGCGTCGCCCCGAGCGGGATGGAGAAGGCGGTCAAGTCCGCGAAGCTGTTCGACCTCAGGAGAGGCTTCGGGTACGTGGTGAAGGAGAAGAAGCCACAGAAGTCGTTCGAGATATTCGTCGACCAGGTGATGCACAACATCCAGGGTCTTTGCATCTCCCGACAGCATCCGGACATCATCCGGAAGGAATGGGGTCTCGAGAAGACCCCGATCATCTGGCTGAGCAACCAGCTCGGGAAGGTCTATGTGAACCCGACGAACATAGGCATCCTGAGCGACACCATCATCCGGTTCGTGGAGAAGAGCGGGGACAGCATCGTCCTCATCGACGGCATCGAGTTCCTCATGGTCAACAACGACTTCAACAAGACCCTCAGGATGATCCATCACATCACCGAGGCGATCATGGAATACAAGTCCAGGCTCGTCATCTCCCTCGATCCGAGGGCCTTCGACGTGCGGGAGCTTGCTCTTCTGGAGAGAAACATGGAGATAATTGACGCGATGGAAGAGATCCCCACGAAATCTATTAGGTAGAACAACGCCCTCGGGTAGCCGGAAGGATCGGTGGTGGGACAGGTATGGGCGATTCAAGAATCAGGGGCGTGAGGGCCAGGGAGATACTCGATTCCAGGGGAAATCCCACCGTCGAGGTGGAAGTGTCGACGACGGGAGTGAAGGCGTTTGCGGCAGCGCCGTCAGGAGCGTCGACCGGGAGTCACGAGGCCCTCGAGCTCAGAGACGGAGGTAGGCGGTACGGAGGGAAAGGGGTCCTCAGGGCGGTGGAGAACGTCAACAAGGTCATCGGACCGAGGCTGGAGGGCATGGATGTCACCTGCCTCAAGGACATCGACAGAGCGATGATCGACCTGGACGGCACTCCGAACAAGTCCAAGCTCGGCGGCAACGCCATCGCTGCGGTCTCCCTCGCCTGTGCGAGGGCCGGGTCGATGGTGGCGGGGATTTCGCTGCACGAGCATCTCGGCAAGGGGAGCAGCCTGCTGCCTGTGCCGATGATGAACGTCCTCAACGGGGGAAAGCACGCCGGAAGCAACCTCAGGATCCAGGAGTTCATGATCGTTCCGGCGGGGGCGAGGACCTTCGGGGAGGCGCTGAGGAAAGGAACGGAGGTGTACCACTCTCTCAAGGCTCTGCTGAGGAAATCCTACGGCGTCAGTTCGATAAACGTCGGGGACGAGGGCGGCTTCGCCCCACCGTTCGACACGACCGAGCAGGCGCTGGATGTCCTCGTCAGAGCCATCGAATCCGCTGGCTATGTCCCCGGAAAAGACATCTTTCTCGCGCTCGATTCCGCAGCAAGCGAGTTCTTCGTCGATGGAGGATACGAGGTCGACGGGCGGAGACTGAGCGAGGACGGAATCGTCGAGTTCTACACCGACCTCGCCTCCCGATATCCTTTCCTCTCCTTCGAAGACCCGGTCGAGGAGGAGGCCTTCGGCACAATGGCAAGGATCACTCAGGCGATCGGAGACCGAATCCAGATAGTGGGCGATGACATCTTCGTGACGAACGTGGCAAGGCTGAGGAAGGGGATCGAGGAGGGCGCGGGGAATGCCCTCCTTCTCAAGGTGAATCAGGTCGGCACCGTCACCGAGTCGTTCGAGGCCGCGAACCTGGCCTTTGGCTCGGGATACAACGTGGTGGTCAGCCACCGGTCAGGGGAGACAGAGGATACCTCGATCGCAGACATAGCGGTCGCGCTCGGCTGCGGCCAGATCAAGACGGGCGCCCCGGCCAGGGCCGAGAGAACCACGAAGTACAACAGGCTCTTGCGGATCGAGGAGCAGCTCGGCGCGAGGGCCCGTTTCCCAGGAAGGGAGGCATTCCGCAGGCGCTCCAATGCGTGAAGGTGGGGACAAAAAGGATATTAGCAATCGTCTCTGTGGTGTAAGTGTGAGGGATATGGCGAGGGCGGTCATCGTCGTGGACATGATAGACGATTTCGTCTATGGGAAGTTCGGCAGCGAGAGGGCAAGGAGCGTCGTGCCCTGCATCAAGAAGCTCATCGAAAGCGCGAGGAAGAAGGGAGAACCTGTCATCTACCTGAGAGACGCACACAAGAGAGGAGACAAGGAACTCGGAGTCTGGGGCGAGCATGCGATGAAGGGGACAAAAGGTTCCGAGATCATTCCCGAGCTGGCTCCCCAGAAGGGTGACCATATTCTTGAGAAGCAGACCTACAGCTCGTTCTTCGGGACCGGGCTCGATGATATCCTAAAGAGGCATGGGGTGGAAGAGGTTGTCATCGTCGGCGTGACGACGGACATATGCGTCAGGCACACCGCTGCGGATGCCTTCTTCAAAGGCTTCGACGTCATCATTCCGACGGACTGCGTTCAGACGATCTCGGACGATAGCCAGGACCGAGCCCTGGAGGAGATGAAGAAGCTCTACAATGCCAAGGTGGTCGGTCTGGACAAGGTGATCTCCTGAGGAAGTTCTTCTCCGCGAACGACGAGGAGATACTGGCGGGCAGGACGACAGATGTGTATTTCACCAGGACGATGGAGGTCCTGACAGCGAAAGGAATGCTGGGACTCGAGGCCCTCTCGGAGTTCACCACCAGCGACCTCCCGAACGGTTGGCCATGGGGGGTGTTCTGCGGGGTGGAGGAGGTCGTCCGCCTCATGGAGGGAAGGCGCGTGGATCTGTGGGGGCTCCCCGAGGGCACGGTCTTCAGGGCGAGATCGGCC
>DYTM01000192.1 GCA_020725985.1 Methanomassiliicoccus sp. | reverse complement strand
TCTCGTCGAACTCAGGAGGGACAAACTCATATTCCTCCTGTGGGACCTCCTTCTTCCTCTTATGGGCCATATCGAGACCCTAACAGCGACCTGATTATAAATCCTTTGCATCGGGCGCGCTCTGGACAATCGCATCTTCGTGCATGCTGGATGTAAGAAGCGCAGGCTAGACTAACTGCACTAATCCCTCTTATCGCGACCCTTGATTTCTCCCATGATATGTGCTCGGATGAACGTACTTTCATTCATCCCCTAGGTACGTCTTATAAGGTCTCGAGAGATTAGACATGGCAGGTGTATCGATGCCTGAGAAGAAATTAGAAGAGTTGCCTGGAGTTGGACCCGCAACTGCCGAGAAACTGCGCGACGCAGGGTACACCGATCTGATGAGCATAGCGGTCGAGTCGCCGAAGACGCTTGCCGAGGTGTGCGAGATCGGAGAGAGCACAGCGGTCAAGATCATCGCCGCCGCCAAGCAGGCCGCGGATGTCGGAGGTTTCGAAACAGGGGACCAGGTTCTTGAGCGGAGGAAGAACATCCACAAGCTCACCTCTTGCTCGAAGGCCTTTGACGAGCTCATGGGGGGAGGTTTCGAATCCCAGGCGATTGCGGAATTCTACGGGGAGTTCGGAAGCGGGAAGACCCAGATCTGCTTCCAACTCGCCGTCAACGCGACAATGCCCGAGGAAAAGGGAGGGCTGGGAGGAGAGGTTGTCGTCATCGACACCGAGAACACCTTCCGTCCCGAGAGGATCGTGCAGATGGCCACCGCCCTCGATCTCGATCCGATAGAGACGCTCCAGAAGATCCATGTCGCGAGGGCGTTCAACTCCCATCACCAGATGCTGCTGGTGGAGAAGGCGACTGAACTCGCCAGGGACAAGCCCGTCAAGCTCATGGTGGTCGACTCCCTGACGGCCCACTTCAGGGCTGAATACATAGGGAGAGGGGCGCTCGCCGAGAGGCAGCAGTCCCTCAACAAGCACATGCATGACCTCCTCAGATTCGCGGACCTCAACAACTCGGTCATCGCCGTGACCAATCAGGTCGCCGCGAAGCCGGACGCGTTCTTCGGAGACCCAACCCGGCCCATCGGAGGTCACATCGTCGGCCACACCGCCACCTTCCGCATCTACCTGAGGAAGAGCAAGGGGGGGAAGCGCATCGCAAGGTTAATCGACTCCCCCAATCTTCCCGAGGCGGAGGTCGTTATAACGATCTCCGAGGAAGGAGTACGTGACTGAGCCCTCGTTCCTTTTCGAGCTGTCCGGAGAGCACCCGACCCTGCCGGGGGCGGAAGCTTCCTCGTGCGTAGTAGCGGAGTGCGGCCCGAGGCAAGTCCTGGCGGAGGGCCCGGGCTACCTGGTCTGCCGCTTTCCTCAGGACCGTATGGACAGGATCGCCGGACGCATCGCCCTCACCCACAGAATGGGCAGATACCTCGGGTCCTGCACCCCCGACGGCCTTCGCGAATTCCTCGTCACCCTTTCGATCCCCGAGGGGTCGGTCGCGGTGAGGGCGAAGAGATACCAGCATCACCTCCGTTCGGTTGAGACCTCCGATGTTGTCGAGAAGGTTGGGGGAGCGCTGGCGAAGAAGACCGAGGTGAACTTGGAGGACCCTGATGTCGAGGTGAGGATAGTCATGTCCGATGCCCTGCACTTCTTCATCTCCGACAGGACCGTCGACCGGAGGGCTTTCGAGCGGAGAAAGGTCGCCCTGAGGCCGTTCTTCTCGCCGATCTCGCTTCACCCGAGATACGCCCGAGCGCTCGTTAACCTCGCCCAGGTCCAGGAGGGAGAGAGCGTCCTGGACCCTTTCTGTGGGACCGGGGGCATACTCCTTGAGGCGGGTCTGATCGGAGCAAGGGTTTTTGGCTCGGACGTCTCGGAGGCGATGATCGAGGGATGCAAGGAGAATATGCGCCACTTCGGGGTGAGGTGGGAGGAAATGAGAGCTATCGACATCGGCGAGATCGCCACGGCATTCGGGCCGGTCGATGCAGTCGTGACCGACCCGCCGTATGGAAGGTACGCGACGACCAAGAAGGAGCTGCCTAGGCGACTCTACGAAAGAGCGATATCGGCGGCAGCTGAGGTCATCAGGGCGGGGGGGAGCCTTGGAGCGGTCTTTCCGATTCCGTGCGCACTCAGGCCCCCTTCACTTGAGCTCAGGGAAACGCACTCGCAGAGGGTGCATAGGTCGCTGACGAGGCACTACTGCCTCTTCACCCGGAGACCGTGATAGAGAAGTCCACGGACTCGCTCATCCCCTGCGATCTCGTCTCGAGGACGATCGTTCTCGCACCCGAACTGGCGGTCACTGGCACGAGAACCTCCATCGTCACGTTCGCCGAGGTCCCGTAGGAGAGCGGGAAGAGCAACGTATTCGTGGCATTGAGGCTCGATTCACCGGTGAAATACAGAATGGCGCTCCAGTTCGACGGAACCTGGGTGGCGGAAAGCCTCATGCTTATATCGGTGTTGCCTGTGTTGTTGATGGTCATGCGGAACACTGCGGAATCCCCGGGCAAGACGGTCGTCTGGTTCGCACCGTCGAGGGTGATCTCGTACGAGTAGTCTGCTGGAATCTCGACCACCGGAACCGGGACGAACGTGACCAGGAGGATCACGAGGGCGACGACCCCAACGGCCTTTCTCTTGTTGTCGATCTTGGAGATATCATTGAGTGGGGCTGGGTGCCGAAGGCCGAGAACGAAGATAAGGATCGCGAAGAACATCCAGCCTACATAGAACATGGACATGATGAACAAAGCCGCGATCGTTGCGTAGCTGAGGTACCTGGAGCGTTCTCCCAGTAGGCCCCTAGCAATATGCCCGCCGTCGAGCTGCCCGGCCGGCAGCAGGTT
>DYTM01000191.1 GCA_020725985.1 Methanomassiliicoccus sp. | reverse complement strand
TCCGCTCCGAGACATCCTCTATGATTCCGTCAACAATCGCCTCGCCGTTGCGCTTCGCGATCACGACCGCACTGAGGCGGACCGCGAATCTTCCCCCGGAGGGAGGCGTCAGCTCGGTCTCGCACTCGCAGCGGTCCCCGATCTCGACGAGCTTGGCGGCGTGGGAGTCGACGAACTGCTTCGGCAGCGATTGGAAGAGATTGACTCCGCTGGTGCCTTCCTCGGGCGGGCCGAGAAGCCGGGCGAACGCGGGGTTGTGGTCAATGACCCATCCATTGGCATCGATTTGGAAGATACCGACGTCAAGCAGGTTGAGAAGGGATTGGAGACGGTTCTCCAGCCGTGTGATCCTGGCTGCGGCCTCGGCCTTGCCGAGCGCAGACCGAGCCGCAGGGGCCAGCCTGGCGAGGTGCTTCGGCGACTTCACCACGTAATCGTCTAAACCGGACTTCATCGCCTCGACGGCGATCTCCTCGCTCCCCGTTCCAGTGAACATAATGACTGGCGTCGCGGGATACCGTTCCTTGATCTCCTTGAGAATCCTCAGTCCCGTCGTCCACCGGAGCCTGTAGTCGGTGATGACCAGGTCGTGTCTCCGCTGAAGGGCATCGATGAGGCCCTTCTCCTCCGCCACCTCGGTCACCTCGGCCTTTCCGAACTCCTTCTCCAAGGTGTGAATCACCAGGGCGCGGTCGTTGGGCTCATCGTCTGCGAGCAGGACCCTCAGTATCTTCTCCAGGACTCAATTCCCCCTTCCTCACTCCCCCTTCACTTCCGGTGGCTCGTTCATTATGAGCCAATACATGTCGAGTGTCTTGATCATGTCCACCAAGGCCTCGAACGCCACCGGCTTCACAAGGTAGGAGTTGGCGCCGAGATCGTAAGCCTTGTTGATGTCCTTCGCCTGAGAGGAGGAGGTCAGGACGACGACCGGGGTGCGCTTGATCCCCGGCTGGTTCCGGATCCATTCTAGTACCTCCAGTCCGGATTTCCGGGGCATCTTGAGGTCGAGGAGGACGAGCATGGGAAGGGGGAACTGCTCCCTGTCGGAGTACTTCCCTCTGCCATCAAGATACTCGACCGCCTGCTCCCCGTCCCCGACGACCTGGATCGGGTTCAGCATCTTGAGATGGCTGAACGCCCGCCTTATCAGTATGACATCGTTCGGATCGTCCTCGACGACGAGTATGAGACACCTGGTCATCCTCAACCGATCACCTGGCCTTCGGGAGTTCGACCCAGAACCTGCTGCCCTTTCCCACCTCAGATTCTACGCCGACGCTACCATTCATGCGAGCCACACCTTTTCTAACTATCGCAAGACCTATCCCCGTTCCTGGATAGGTCTCGATCCCGTGGAGGCGCTCGAAAATCCGGAAGATCTGCTCCCGGTGCTCCGGGGCGATCCCGATCCCGTTGTCCTCCACCCATATTCTCGCCTTCTCCCCGAGATCCTCCGCCCAGATCCGGACGACCGGCTTCACGCCCGGGGCGACGAACTTCATTGCGTTCCTCAGGAGGTTGTCGAGGATCTGCGAGAGGATCGCACCATGAGCGATCACCTTCATCTGAGGGAGTTCTGCCTTGATCGTCGCCTTTCGCTGCTGGGCCTCTCCCTCCAGGCGCAGGATGACCTCGTCGATCTCGGTCGAGAGATCGAGCGCCCGCAGATCGAGGTCCACCCGGCTCAGCCTGCTGTAGGCGAGTAGGTCAAGAATCAGGGCGTCGAGATGTTCCGAGGCCGCGACGATCCTTTCCGCGTAGTCCTGCGCCACCGGGGGGAGGTCTTTGGCAAAGTCCTCGAGCAGCGCCCTCGAGAAGCCCTGCATCGCCCTGAGCGGAGCGCGGAGATCGTGAGAGACGGAGTAGGCGAACGCCTCCAGCTCCGCATTCGTCTCGCTGAGCTCGGCTGTCCTCTTGGCGACCTCGTCCGCCATCTCAAGGGCCCGGACCCGCACCTCCTCGAGCAATATGGCTTTCTCCATCCCTATAGAGCCGAGGCTCGCCAGCGCGCCCAGCACGATTAACCTCTTCTCGGTGAAGTGCCGCGGGTCAGAGCTGACTGCCACCAAGACTCCGCGCGTCTCCTTCCCAAATATCAGGGGCAACGCTGCCAGCGAACTCGCCCAGGGCGCCTCGTCCTGGAGCGGCTGAATGAGACCGAGGATTTCGGGCCTCCCCTCGACCAGGACCGTGTCGCCTGTGACGACGGCTTTGCTGATCGGGTCCGGCACTTCCCCTGAAACGCTTCCCGCCAAGGGCAGACTGCTCGGAAGTCCCACTTGCCTCCCGAAGGGGGCGACGAGGCCCGCGACTCCCTTCTCTCGATCGACCATGTACGACACCGCGGCCTCGGTCTCGAACCGTTCGACTGCGATGGCGCAGACCGTCCTAGCTGCAACCTCCACGGGCAGATTCCTGAGCAGTTCCTGAGAGGCCTCATAGAGCGCCGCGGCCTCCTTTCCCCTCCGAAGCAGGTCCTCTTCCGCCTTCTTCCTGTCGGTTATGTCCCTGGCGAAGATCCTGAGGACACCGAGTTCGTGATCTATGCTGATGTCCTCGCGGAAGGTCAGGTCTCTTACCTTGACCTCCCTGTAGAGGGATTCCTTCCCGCCCTTCCTCATGCGTTCGATGATATCACCGTAGTCCGAGGGAAGGAAGAGCCTCGGATCACTCTCCCCCAGTCTCTTGAGAACCTCAACCGAGCTGTCATTGTGAAAGGTCAGGTTCCCGGAGAGATCGACTTCGATCACCGGATTGGGGTTGAGGCTTGCGAACGAGGCGAGACGCTCTATCCTCCTGTTCGCCTCCCTGACGGGGGTGACGTCCATGCCGAAGGAAATCGAAGCGACGGGGCCGCCTCCGTCCTC
>DYTM01000190.1 GCA_020725985.1 Methanomassiliicoccus sp. | reverse complement strand
ACTGGCAGGGTTGACATCAGTCCGCACCTCTTCTAGAAACGAAAGGTTGTCCTTCCGAACCTCTTGATATCAAACACCTATTTTATGCCTTCTGCCCCTCGGGATCGTTTCAGAGACTCCTCTCTCCAGACCGGATGCCAGCTTCACCGCAGTGGAGCGCCGCAATAGGTGCACTTCTTCGTCCGGGGGACATTCTGGCCGCCGCAATATGTGCATCTCGCCCGCGAAATCGCCTCGGCCTTCCTGCGCTCAACCTCCGCCTTGTGTTTGCCCACCAAAATATGTCTGGCGAGCAGCATGAGAGACGCAACTACGACCAATATCATGGAGACGATCCACATTGCTGGCTCCGCGACTGCTGCAGCGAGTCCCAGCCCGAAAGCGAAGAAGAGAAGGAGACCAGCGAGGCCGGCCAGGAGCAGGGGAAGAGTCTCGTTGTCTACGCCGCTAGTCTGCTCCGCCGGATCCAGAACTGGAGACTCGATCTGCTGGCCGCAGGCAAGGCAATACGTTGACTCGTCCGGAACGATCGCACCACAGCCTGGACAACTGGCCAGATGAACACACCCGACTGGGGAGGGACCTACGCAACTATGTACTTTTCCGGCTGAATCTCCAGATTGATATCAGTAGCGGCGCAATGGTCACGGCGTCCTCGGAAGCATCACGATGCAGCGCTTGGGGCATACGTCAGCACATAGGCCGCATCCGTAGCAGTTCTCGGTCCCGACGACCAGGACTCCCCGCTCCATCCTTCTCGCTCCGAAGTGACAGACCTCGACGCACTCTCCGCAGTCCGTGCACTGGTCCTTGGCGGTCCTTTCGACGAGACGACCTCTGTCGCACCTCTCCTCCCTGTTCAGGAAATACGCACAGCAGTCGTCGCAGCAGTTGCAGATCCCCTCGACTTCGGCCGCCATCGTCTCATTCGGAAAGGGCCGGGCGACAAGATGCTTGGCCTCGGCCTCCCTGAGCAGCTCTTCTGCCTCGCCCCTCGAGATCCTCCTCCGTCCAGAATCGCTCGCTGCCGTCTTCTCCTTGAATTGGAGGCAGATGTCCGTCCGTGATCTCCCACACCCCCCTCTCTCCGTCCGGCAATAGCAGTTCGAAACCCAGAACTCCAGATGAGCGTCAACGATAGCCCTGGCTTCGTCCCTCATGCAAACCCGGTGGTACGGAGTCCGTTCCTCGATCATCTGCTCGGAGTCGGACACCGGCTTCTGCATCTGTGACATTTCCTCATCCCCGGAATCTGGTCTGTCTCACCTGAAGTCCAGTCTCCCGAGACTCAGCGGCGCCTACCGGGCAGAAGTGTCGGGTTCAATGATGCTCAGCACGTTACCCTCGGTGTCCTTGAAGTACGCCACCCATCCGACGCCCGGAACGGCGGACTTCGGACTGATCATCTTCCCACCATTCTTCTCTATCTTCTCCGCGGCGTCGTCGAAAGAAGGGACGCCAATGGTATTGTAGACATGCGCACCTCTCCGCATTCGAGGCATGATCGCCCCGTCAATCCCCGGCTCCTCCTTCTCGCCGGTCTCGACCAGCCAGTAGTCAATAGGACCTCCCCACTTGCTGATCTTCCAGCCGAACACCTTCCTGTAGAACTTCACGGCTCTCTGCGGATCCTCAGCGTTGATTTCGAAGTGAACAATCCTCGGCATAGTCTCATCCCCTCGGGAGCCTCTTGGCTCCCCATCGGACGGACTAGGGTGGGAGGGGATATATATATATTGACTTGGGGGCTGGTCGATAGAAGGCCCCGAATCCACAACCTTATTAAGGGTAGCGGGGCAATTCAATCGAGGCATGAGGTACAACCTGCTGGAACACACGGCTGACTCGATGATAAAGGCATTCGGCTCCACGGTCGAGGAATGCTTCGGGAACGCTGCCTACGGAATGTTCGACCAGATGATAGATGCAAGCAGGGTGGAGCCCAAGAGGAAGGTCAATATCGAGGTGACGGGGGACGACTTGGACTCGCTCCTCTATAACTTCCTCTCCGAGCTGCTCTTCATCTTCGACGCCAAGAAGCTCGTCCTTGCTGAGTTCGAGGTGAGAATCAGAGATCACGCGCTCAGCTGCACTGCAAGGGGGGAGCCCTTCGATCCCCGGAAGCACGCCCCGAAGAAGGAGATCAAGGCGGTGACCTACCACATGCTCGAGGTCGACGAGAGGGAGCCGTCGGTGACGGTGCTCTTCGACATCTGAGGGAGTACATGAAGGCATCAGCCACAGCGTACCCGATCCAGGGTCTTATCAAGTACCATGGTCTCAAGGACGAGAGGCTTCGCATCCCGTTCCACGATTCAATATCGGTCTGCACCGCCCCACTCCTCACGCACACGACGATCGAGTTCGGCCATGCTTCTGACTCCGCGACGATCGACGGGAAGGTCGCTGGAGGAAGGGAGATGGAGAGGATCCTATCGGTGGTGGACCCGCTCAGGGAGATGGCCGGGGAGAAGACCCACATGAGGATGGTCTCGACGAACAATTTCCCTTCGAACATAGGCCTCGGGGCCAGCGCATCCGGGTTCGCGGCCCTGGCGGTCGCGGCATCCTCCTCCCTGAAGCTCGACCTCTCCCTCAAGGAGATATCGAGGGCGGCGAGACGCGGGGCCGGATCGGCCTCAAGGGCCGTGACGGGCGGGTTCTCGAGATGGTATGCGGGATTCGATGACAGAAGCAGCTATTCGAAGCAGCTCGCCTCCTCCTCCGACCTCGACATGGGAATACTGGCTGCACTCGTTCCGGCGTTGAAGTCGACCGAGACCGCCCACAGGGAAGTCCTCACCTCGCCTTTCTTCAAGGCGAGGCTGGAGTACGTCGAGGGCGCGCTGAGGGAAATGGAGAAGGCCATCGATGCGAGGGACGTCGAGCGGGTCGGTGAGCTGGCGGAGAGGGACACGCTCCTTCTCCACGGTACCACGATGACCGGAATCGATGAGCTGATGCTCTGGCGGCC
>DYTM01000189.1 GCA_020725985.1 Methanomassiliicoccus sp. | reverse complement strand
GAGTTCCTGGGGATCGTCCCGGATATCAGGCCAGTCCTCATGCGGGCGGACGTCTGCATCGCCCCGTTGAGGTTCGGCAGCGGAACGAGGATCAAGATAATCGAGTATCTCGCGATGGGAAAGCCCGTCGTCTCCACGACGATAGGATGCGAAGGACTGCTCGTGGAGAACGGCAAGAATATGCTCGTCGCCGATGAGCCGGCCGAGCAGGCGAGTCTGATCGGCGAGGTACTGAAGAGCGATTCCCTCGCCCGGAGGCTGAGTGCGGAAGGGAGGAGGTTGGCCGAGGAGAGGTACGATTGGCGAGCCTACTCCGACGATCTCAGAGCGGTCTACGAGTCAATCGGAGCGATGTGACAACAAGCTTAAATCCGATCGCATGGGTAGTTGCCGTCGATGAGGACTTTCACGAAGAAGGAGTTGGCCGAGTTCAACGGGAAAGACGGGAAGCCGACATACGTGGCTTTGAACGGAAAGGTTTACGACGTGTCGAAGAGCGAGCAATGGGAGGACGGAGAGCACCAGTTCCTGCACAACTCAGGTGAGGATTTGACCGACGAGATCGGGGGAGCCCCGCACGAGGAGGACGTGCTGGAGAAGTTCCCAGTCGTCGGAACACTTCTGAAGGATTGACTCAAGGGCTGAGAGCCTATCCCTAAGCAATCTGAGCAGCTCTGGCGAAGCGGTCACAGACTACGAGGTGACTGGGCATCCCTGCCGAGACCTCTCCTCCTTCGCTCAGAGTTCCTTCTGCAGGCCGTAGGCGAATCCGACGGGGACCCTAGGAGACCTTCGACAGCCTTTCCTTCTTCGAGTCCTCGGCGATCGACTCGAGTTCCTTCTTCTCCCTCTCCATCGCCTCCTCGAGGGACCTGAGCTCCTTCCTCAGCTCCTCGGTCGAGGGAATCGGACCGAGGATGTCCTCGGCCTTCCCGACGACCTTCTCGACCTCTTCGATCTTGGTGATCTCCCTCGTCGGCGTCTGCCTCGCGACTCCGAGGTACTCGGACGCGCCCTCGACGAGGCGGGTCAGCTCGAACGGGAGGACGAACTTGGTGGCGGGACCGGAGCCCAGCGCCTTGAGGGTTTCGAGCGAGAGGACAGTCAGCGCCTTCGACTCGAGCGGGGTCGCCCCGACCGCCAGGATCCTGAGCTTCTGGGCGTCGCCCTGGCTGCGCAGTATGACCGCGAGCCTCTCCCCCTCGGCCTCGAGGATCTTCGCCTGCCTGAGGCCCTCCGCCTGGAGGATCCTTGATCTCTTCTCTCCCTCGGCATTCAGGATCGCGGCCTTCTTCTGACCGTCTGCCTTCAGGACCGCCGCCCTCCGCAGCCTCTCGGCGGAAGTCTGCTCCTCCATCGCCTCCTTGACCTTTCCGGCTGGATCCACCTCCCTGATCTCGACGGCCTCGACCTTCACTCCCCACTTGTCGGTTGCCTCGTCCAGAACGTCCCTCAGGTGGAGGTTGATCTTCTCCCTGTTCGACAGGATCTCGTCCAGCTCCATGTCTCCGATGATCGACCTGAGCGTCGTCTGAGCGAGGTAGATGGTCGCGGTCCGATAGTTGGTGACCTGGAAGAAAGCCTTCGTCGGGTCGATGACCTTGATGTAGATAATCGCGTCCACGTTCGTCGGCGAGTTGTCCTTGGTGATGACCTCCTGCCTCGGAACGTCCAACACCTGAGTCCTGAGGTCGATCTTGACGACCTCGTTGATGAGCGGCGTCACATAGTTGAAACCCTGGTTGAGGACCCTCACGAATCGGCCGAGCCTCATGTAGATTGCCTGCTCGTACGGCCTAACGATCTTGATGCCGCTGACGAGTATCCCTATTGCGGTGAAAATCGCCAGCAGAAGAAACGACAGAACGACCGCGCTTACAACGTCCACATCAACTCCCCCTTTTCACTCCTTGACTCCTTCTTCTCCTTCCTAAGCGGCCTTGCCGCTCTCGGACATCTCCTCCACTACCACATGCACGCCCTCGCTTGCCTTCACGAGGACACTTCTTCCGACCGGTATGACCTTGCTGGCGGTTGCGCTCCAGGTGTCGTGCTGGATTCGGACCTTTCCCTTCAAGTCGTTCGGCCCGACCTCCCTGGTGACTATCCCAGTTGTCCCCACCAACGACGCCGCGACAGTGGTTTCAGGCGGAATGGGCGGGGCGAGCCTCTGGTAGAGCTTGATCGTGATGAGGGTCATCGGTATGAGGACTATGACGGCAACGATCGGCGCCCACCAACTGAGAAGCCAATCCGGAGAGACGAGACCGATGCCGCCGAGAACGATGAGGACCGTCCCCGGAACGAGGATGAAAGAGCCAGGGGAAGCGGCTTCAGCGATGAGCATGATGATTCCTATGATGATGAACGCAAGAGCCAACGCAGTACCCAGGTCCATATGTCCCTCTGAACGTCAATGGTTGTATTTGGATTGTTCGCCTGAATCCGGCCCACTCGAGATGATAGCCATTCTGACAAAGGCTCCTACGTCAGAACGCCGGGGCGGGCCCTGAGGGGGTAGAGACGAACGGAAGATAGACCACCCTCGCGTCGTTGACTTTCAGTTCGTAATCGAAACGCTGCAGCACCCCAGGCTTCTCCGCCTCCATCGTCACCACCACGAAATCGGCGAGCTTCTCCGCTTCCTTCTTCGCCACAATCGCGGGAACCCTCCTTACCCCGGCGAAGCTGAGCGTCGATCGGTATCGGGGCGGATTCGCCGTCAACCCGGTCGCTAGCCTCTTGAAGGTCGCGACGTCGAGCTGTCCCGCCGGAACGTAGACGAAGATGTCCCCGCTCTCACCGCCTCCTTTCGCCCACTGCGCCAGCCGGAACAGCGTACCGCCCTCGACGCTCTTCGATCGAATGACAAAGGAGCAGTAGAGCCGCCAGAAGGGCATGTACATCCTATCCCCTTGCGCATTGGGGGAGAACTCGGCGATCTCGTACTCCACCCTTTCCACTCCCTCCTCTCTCGTGTGCAGGGCATTGCATTGG
>DYTM01000188.1 GCA_020725985.1 Methanomassiliicoccus sp. | reverse complement strand
CCAGGGTTCTGTGAAATCGCCCTGTCGATGATGGTGACGGCCTCTGCGTACGATCCTATCGCCGTCAACGCCCTCGCCTTCCCAGCAAGCGCGTCCACGGCGTTGGGGGTGAGGGCGATCGCCCGGTCTGCCGCCCTGTTGGCCTCCTCCGGAACACCGCACTTAACGTAACTGTCAGACAACCACACGAGCGCGTTCGAGTATTCATTCACGTATCTCGTGGTCTTGGATGAGTTGTCATACAGCAGGTCCTTGGCCCTGTCCAAGTCGGACCGAGCGACCTGGGAATTGTTGCGAGACAGATGAATGCCAGCGCTCTCCATCAGCTTGCGAGCTTTCTTTAGAGCCTTGAGCTCAGCATCGAACAATGAGTCAAAATATCCCATCCCATCACCAAGATGACCACTAATTGCCATGCCACTTCAAAAAACTTTTGGCCAGACAGCGATCGAGAGAGGAGAAGGCCTTAGCATTGACGATGACTGTCAGACGATCCTGCGGTCAGGGGTGAGGAGGGTAACGGGCCGCTTGGAGAGCACCTGTATTGCCCCATCTGGTCCCTCCACATAGACTCTCAAAGACAACATTTAAGTAGGATGCTGTGCATAGGGGATTCACGTCCGACAATAGTCGGACAGGGACCAAACCTATTAGGATGGGATGCAAAGTGACAGGAGATCGCGGAGAGACGGAAGGACCCGAGTTCGACCCTGGTGTCACCGAATGGATGAAGAATCACACCATTGCCGATCTGAAAGAACTCGCCTGCGTCTTGGAAGAGAGCGGAGAGGACGCCACAGAAGTCTGGGAATTCATCGACGACCTCAGTTCGATGATCCACCAGATGAATCCAGTGGATCTCGAGGTGGTCGATTTCCATTTCGACGAAGCCGTTCTCGTTTCTCCGTGAGCACCTGTGAAGGGGTGCCGAAAGGCCCCCTTCGAATCACTTTTCTCTATTCTCAATCGTCTCCGTAGTCCCATTCGATCGCTCTCGTTCCAGTCAAACTCAAACCGCTAAAGCTTTAAAATGGAACGCTGATTAGGAGAAAAAGGCAGGTGTAATCTAGTCTGGTTAGGATTTTGGCCTTCCACATCCGGTGAAGCGGTTGAGGACAGCCAACGGCCCGGGTTCGAATCCCGGCACCTGCACTCTTCCTTGGCTTCTTCAGACCTCTTTATGAACCACCGCCCGCATACCAAAGGAGGATGTAGAATGCCCCGAGAATCATTTGGCTGACTCGCTCGCGCAGAAAGCGAGAAGAAAGGGGAATTGGGTGAGGGGGGTAGGGCCTCTCCCCTTCTCACCGCGGGATGGTTGTTCATCGTCATCTTCTTCGAACACCCCTAGCAGCCGGTACATCTCCTCCCAGCCGAAGTGTTCCGCGTCCGCTTCCATCACATCACTGATCTCAGAATTGTTGGCTGTGCTTATAACGGGAACGAGGAGAGGTCTCCGAAAGTGCTTCCTCAGGAGCTGCGGAACCGGGTTCAATGCCTTACCCTGTGTCTGATCCTGACCGCCTCCCCCCGACCGCTCTGGACCATCTCCTCGCCGCTCATCGAGGCAACGCCGACCGCCTCCAACTCCCCGTTCCTGAGTACGATAGCTTCATCCCCGATCCGTATCCTCCGATCCGCCTCTTTGACCCCGACGGCGAAGAGATTGCCTTCGAGCTTGAAGTCCTCCATCTCCACCAGGTTCAATCCGAGCGGGAGGATCTTCTCCGCACCCCTCAGGGTCAGTGAGAGCATCCCTCTCTCGGGGGTGAGCATCGCCACCTGTACCCCATCCTCGAGAATCCGGAGATAGGGGTAGTTCCCCGCGACCCGACAGCCCTCAGCCATCTTCTCCGCTCCTTCTCCGAACTGGAAGACCACGACCGACTCCATCGTCCTGATGCGATCCTCGCCCACGGAGACACGAGAGAGGGCGGAGCACGCCTCCTCCAAGGCGATCCGGAGACGGTCGAGCGAGTCAGCCGAATTCGGCCGTCCGCCCGAAGTGTCGACACAGTCGAGCACTGAGCAGACGAAGTCGCGTTCGTCCCCGAGATGACAGACCGTCCCCTCGTATCCCAGGGATGCGAACCTCCGGACCATCTCCTGGACCATGCTCACCTCGTCCCGATCCCAGTGTCCGGTCACGGGTATGTCGTACTGCGCCGCGGGATAGAACAACTCCAGCTCCCGGGGGACGGCCCCCAACGGGGAGGTCAGGATCACTTCGTGAACGGCCTGACTGTTCCGAACGGACTCGAGGACGCTCCTGAACGCCCGATGCGTCTTTGAAGTGGAGTAGGGCTTCTTCGCCGAGCAAGGCAGGAGAAGGAGGATCTTCTTGTGGGCTGGAGGCCTGTACCTCTCAAGTATCCTGCGACGGAATCTCCGCACATCCGGCCGGAGGAGCGATTGCCTCGCATTGCAGTAGAAGCTCGGTCCGATGACAGCCGTCCTCTTCTCCTGGTACTCGTAATGATCTATGTCCGATATCCTCAGGGCGGCGACGGCCCAGGGACTCGCGTGGACGCGCATCTCGACGAGTTCTCGAAGACGGCCTATCCGCAGCATGTGTCTGACGAGGCCGAGCTCCCTCCAGGCCGCCAGAAGGTTGAAGTCGAGGATTGCCTCGAACGATCTCGTATCGAGAAGCCAGTCAGCCTGCTCGGCCGGAACGGTACCTTCCGCAAGAACGAGGTTGCCCCTCGCCGCCTGATAGATGAGAAGGGAGGAGTCGAAAAGGTCCACGCCGAGGTAGCAGAGGAGGGCGATGTTCCCCGTCTCCATCATTCCCGGGGCGTAGATGAGCCTGTCTGGACCCGCGGTTTCACGGAGGGCGACCACGCTCGCGACGAATCCGCTCGCGTCCCTCCTCAGCTCGAAGGCGCTCCCGAGGATGATCAGTTCGCTGTTCATATCCGCCACGATGCCCGGAATCTCATTGGACCGGGCACGGATGAGGGACGCCCCGCCTTCCGAAGAGAGCGAGGGCTCACC
>DYTM01000187.1 GCA_020725985.1 Methanomassiliicoccus sp. | reverse complement strand
TAGAGCAGTGCAGACGAATCACTGCGAAGAAGCCGATGGTTGCCATCAAGGTCGGGAGCACCGAGAGAGGGGCAAGGGCAGCTTCCTCCCACACAGGGGCGATAGCGAGTGGATCGGATGCCCTGATAAGCGGCATCTTCAGGCAGTTCGGGATTCAGAGGGCCTATGACGAGGTCGAGCTGCTGGACATGGCGAAGGCAATGGCATATCTCGATCACATCGACGGCGACAGGATCGCGATCGTCGCCAGCACCGGGGGCTTCGGGGTCATCGCCACCGACTACATCGAGAGCAAGGAGAGGGGTGTTGGCATGAGACTCGCGGAGATCAGCGAGGAGGGGAAGAGGGCGATCATGCTGAAGACGCAGTACTTCGCGTCCGCCGAGAATCCGATCGACCTCACAGGAAGCGTCACGGACGACATCTACGGGGATGTGCTCGAGATCGTTCAGAAGGAAAGGAACGTGGATGCAATCCTTCTGCTCCTCCAGCTTCAGCCGCCTATGATCACCGACAGGCTTGTGGACGTGGCGGAGGAGAAGATCCGCGCAGGGGGGAAGCCGACGGTCGTCTGTTGCATCGGCGGGAGCATACCGAGACCGATGCTGAGGAGGTTCGAGAAGAAGGGCATCCCCGCATACAGCTCTCTCCTGAGGGCGATCCAAGCCCTGAGGGCGCTGCATGACAGGGGAGTGTATCTGAAGCGCGCTTCCGGGAGCTCCTGAGAACGGAAAACATCATATCGAAAGGAAGGCGCTATCGAGCCGAGCACTATGGAGAAAGTGACGAGAATCGGGGTGTCTCTCGAGCCGGATCTGCTCGTGGATTTCGACAAACTCATAGAGGCGAAGGGATACTCGACGAGGTCCGAGGCGATCAGGGACCTCATCAGGAACGCGTTGGTTGAGGACCTCTGGAAAGACGAAGATGCGGAGGTCGTCGGGACGATCACGCTTGTCTACGAGCACGAGAAGGGGGGCGTGAGGGAGAAGCTGATGGAGATCCAGCACGCTCACCATTCGGACATCTCGTCGTCGATGCACATACATCTCAACATAGACCAGTGCCCCGAGGTGCTGGTGGTGGGAGGCAGGGCGCGGGAAGTGAAGGCACTATCAGACGAGCTTTGCAGCGTCCGAGGCGTACTGCATGGCAGGTTGGCGATGACCTCCGGTTCGCTCGGGTCCCGAGTCCACCACCACTGACATGACCCGATCCTCATTCACCTCGTGGTCAATGGATTCCCCGCCTCAAGCGACTGAAGCGAGGGCATATCCTTTTAATATTGAATCCACTTTGGACGGATTCGAATGAGGACGGTCGTCATCTCCGAGAAGACAAACGCTGCGGCCCGGATTGCGGCGATTCTGGGGCGGGGATCTTGCAGCAAGAGGAGCGTTCACGGCGTTCCGGTATTTCGGGTCGAAGGAGACGGTGGGGAGGTGGATGTCGTCGGCCTTAGGGGTCATGTTCTGGAGTTGGATTACCCCGACGAATTGAACGACTGGCATCGGGTCGATCCGAAGGCCCTCGTCTATGCCGTGCCGGAGAAGAAGGTCGCCTCAAGAAACATCGTCTCGGCACTGAAGGAGCTCGTGGAAGGTTCTGACCGAGTGATCATTGCTACCGACTTCGACCGGGAGGGGGAGCTCATAGGACTCGAGACGGTCGACCTACTGGGCGTGGATAGAGGGAGTATCAAGAGGGCTAGGTTCAGCGCTCTGACCAAGCAGGAAATAGAAGCCGCATTCTCCTCCCTAACCGAGCCGGACAGAAAGCTGGCCGAGTCCGCCGAGTGCAGGCAGATGATCGACCTCGCATGGGGCGCTTCCCTCACCAGGTTCATCTCCATCGCCTCGAAACAGGTGGGTAAGAACTTCCTGTCGGTGGGAAGGGTCCAGAGTCCCACGCTCAGCCTCATCGTCGACAGGCACAAGGAGATCGTGGGGTTCGAACCGAAGCCATATTGGGACGTATCTGCAAGGTTCGAAAAGGACGGGGAGTTCCTCGGTCATCATCGCTCCAATCCGTTCTGGATCGAGGAAGAGGCAAGGAGAGTGCTCGAGACCTGCGGGGATGTGAAGAGGGGAAGGGTGATCGAATACGAGGTCAAGGAACGAGACGAGTATCCCCCTCCTCCGTTCAACACGACGATGCTCCTCGCCGAGGCGAACAAGCTCGGGATATCCGCCAGCAGGGCCATGAGCGTCGCGGAGGACCTGTACACCTCTGGCTACATCTCGTACCCCAGAACCGACAACACAGTGTACCCGAGATCACTCTACTTGAAGGGGATACTGGAGAAGCTCAGGGATTCCGAGTTCGGAAGAGAAGCGGAGGAACTGCTGCAGCAGAAGCAGATCAGGCCGTCGAGAGGGAGGGTAGAGACAACGGATCACCCCCCCATCTATCCCACCGAGGCCGCCACAAAGAAGCAGCTGAAGGGGGACAGATGGGCGCTATATGAGCTCGTCGCCCGCCGGTTTCTCGCGACCGTTGCCCCTTCCTCGAGAGCCCTGATCACCAAATGCTCAGCCTCGATCGGCGACGATGTCTTCGACGCTGACGGCTACAAGACGATCTTTCTGGGATGGAGGAAATACTACCCCTACTACAGAACGCAGGAGTATCTCGTTCCGGAGCTGAAGGCGGGAGAGGAGGTGGAGGTTCTCGGCGTCGGAATGGAGAGCAAGGAGACGCAACCTCCCGCCAGATTCACCCAGGGCACCCTCATCCAGGAGATGGAGAGACTCGGCCTCGGCACCAAGAGCACGAGACACGACATCGTTCAGAAGCTCTACGATCGCAATTACGCGCAAGGGAACAATCTGATTCCGACCCCGAGCGGCATAGCCGTCGCGGAGGCACTGGAAAAGCACGCGGAGACGATCACCCAGAGCAAGATGACCTCCCATCTGGAAAGGGATATGGACGGCATTGCCAGGGGCGAGAGCGATCTCGCTGAGGTGGTGGAGGAGTCGCAAGACATGCTGTCCGACGTCCTCGAGG
>DYTM01000186.1 GCA_020725985.1 Methanomassiliicoccus sp. | reverse complement strand
GACAGGATGCATCGCCCTTGCCGCTGCCTACCCCCTCCACAGTGCAGACCGAGGGAGGACATCGGTCGGATTCGGAAATCTGGCGGCAAGGAAACGGGTGGAGAGCACTGTGAACGCAGTCGGATTCGCCATCGTCGGAGGCTTCCACTCCCATCCAAACACGACCACCAAACTGTCCAAGGAGGACAAGGACTTCATCTTCAGCGAGCTCGAGGGCGTGTATTCCAAGCTCGGCCTGGAGAGGTGGCTGGAGATTGTGGTGAAGGTGGGCCGAATCAGACGGCCCGCGACCTCCAAGTACCTGAGGAAGTTGTATAGGGGAGGCAAGACCCCGGAAGCCGGCTACTATCCCTGGAACACTGAACCTGAAATCATAGGGGATCTCATCACCCACGGGAATGGCGCGTACAGGATCGAGATGAAGGGGTATTGGTTCGAGGGAGAGAAGATCAAGGAAGCCCTTCTCTGCTACTCCAGATACTGATCGTTTCGGCATTGCTTGCGGTTCGACTATGACCATACTGGGTTGCCCGGATAGTGGATGTTCTTGGAGGAGAACGCATGTGGGGGGACCCAGCGAGAATACCTGCCCTTCGAGAAGAGATTCGAATGTCTGTGATATCGACCCACTTCTTCGACAACTACATATGGACGCAACTCCGAATATCACCTGAATGCTTGAGGAGAGCCTCCGGAAGAAGATTCTCGGCTACCAGAAGGTGGAGATTACCGAGCACCATTTCTATCGTCGCCTGGCAGAATCGATGAAGGAGGAGGGGAACAGGGAGATATTGAAGAGGATATCGAGGGACGAGCTCGCCCACTATGACTACTGGAAGAAGCACACCGGCGAGGAGGTGAAGCCGAGTGAACTCAGACTGGCGGAGTATCTCATCCTGTCGCGGATATTCGGGATCACGTTCGCCATCAAACTCATAGAGAAGAACGAGGCGCACGCGCAGGAGGCGTACGATGCCGTATCGCATCACATTCCCGAAGTGAGGAAGCTGGTCGATGAGGAGAATGCGCACGAAAAGGAGCTGATCAACCTCATAGACGAGAAGCGGCTTCGGTACACTGGTGCGGTCGTGAGGGGTCTGAACGACGGCATCGTCGAAATCACTGGGGAGGTGGCCGGTCTTTCCTTCGTGTTTCATGACAGCCTTCTGATAGGAGTGATCGCCTTGATCACCGGTTCCGTGGGATCGCTTTCCCTCGCCAGCTCGGAGTACCTCGCGGCGGGTTGGGAAGAGGGGCCCCAGACCCCTCTCGGCGCCGCTGGCTACACCGTGGTCGCCTATATGTTGAGCCTTCTGGTCCTCATCTGGCCGTTCCTGATCATCTCAGAGCCCTTCTTCGCTCTTGCCATCGTCATCGTCAACGCGATCATTCTGATCTTCTTCTACAACTACCATCTGTCCGTCGCGAAGGAGATCAACTTCAGCAGACGCTTCATCCAGATGCTGCTGATAAGCCTGGGCATCGCGGTCATTTCCTTCCTCCTCGGCTATCTAATACAGGACATCTTCCACATCGAAACCTGAATCCGATTACATCAACGGAATGCGAGGGTTCCTTCCGGGCAACTCCCTATCCGACCAGCGGGATTCTTCAGAAAGCTGTAAGTACGAGGACCGCCCAAATATACATCGGGGGAAGAAAGATGGATGGGAAGGGAGGGGAGGGGCACCCTCGGGCCGAGCAGGAGAAGCAGGTCACGCTGATCGCATCAGTACAGACTGCCTGGTCGAAGAGGAGGGTCCTTCACATGCTGAGGGGAGTCGACTGGAACTGCCTCTTCATCCCGCTTCCGAATGACTGGGAGGACGGCATCAGGGCGCTTCGTCAGGGCTTCGGGTTTGGGGAGGTGGTCAGAGAGATGCGGGACTCGGACATCATCAGGCTGCCTGAGGATTGGCAGATCATTCGATCATGGGAGCCGCTGCTCAAGGGAATCTCATACGCTCCGCAAGAGAGGAAGATCAGGTGCTACAGGGACCGTGTGAGCTTCGAGAGGGAGCGGCAGATAGCCACGGACTTTGCCATACTGGCCCTCCGGGCCAAAAGGGGGAGGGTCAAGATCGAAGAATGGAAGGAGCTCCTCCAGGAAGAGATCCACCTTGCCGAGAAAGAGTCAAAGGCCGAAAGCACAAGGGTCATCGCCGAGCTCGGGGACGCCTCCGCGTGCATCGACACCCCCAGCGAACTCGAGGATCTCCTGGACGCCCGAGGACTGAGGGTGAGGAAGCTCGTTGCGGACGAGTCATTTCTTCCGCTCGACATGCTCAGGCAGGAGATCCGGGCGCGCAAGGCGGCAGGATGGGAAATCGGGGACGATGCGATCGCAATGAGGATAAGGCAGCATATCGAGTTCGTAGATATGGTCATCGGCAGCGACACATTCGACGACGCCTGTGCCAAATGGAGTTCGTCTATGAAGCGGCCGAACTAGCCTTCCCAAGCGGAGTCGATCCTCCCGCCGTTCTCGACGGTAGACTAATATAGAATGTTCGACAGATGATAGAGGGCCGAAACGATGAATCTCTCTGAAGGGAGAAAAGGGAGGTAGGTCAAATGGGAATGGCCGGAACACCGGTAATTGTCCTCAGGGAAGGAACGAAGAGGGAGAAAGGAAAGGACGCCCAGTACAGCAACATCATGGCGGCGAGGGCGATCGCCGACGCTGTCCGGAGCTCGCTTGGTCCGAGGGGAATGGACAAGATGCTTGTGGACAGCATGGGCGATGTGGTCATTACGAACGACGGCGTGACGATTCTGAAGGAGATCGACGTCCAGCATCCGGCGGCGAAGATGCTCGTGGAGGTCGCCAAGACCCAGGATGAGGAATGTGGGGATGGTACAACTACTGCGGCGGTTCTTGCTGGCGAGTTGCTGAAGAAGGCGTTGGATCTGATTGATTCAGACGTGCACCCGACGATCATCGCGCAGGGATACCGCATGGCTGCACAGAGAGCGGTAGAGATTCTCGAAAGGCTCTCGCTACCGATCAAGGT
>DYTM01000185.1 GCA_020725985.1 Methanomassiliicoccus sp. | reverse complement strand
TGTCGGGGCTCCTTGCATGGGCGAGTATTTCAGCCTCGTCCTCGGCGCTGATCGTTATCTCCTCGTACTCGTGCTGCTGGAACTCGACTGAGATGACGTCCATGTTTATATCGAAAAGCGTCGACTTGATCTGGGTGCCCTTCTGTACCGAGCGCAGCACCCCGTTCAAGATCATCCTGTCCCCGGGGGAGATCTTCCCGGCGATATCGTCCTCCAGATAGCCGACCAGCCGCTCAGGCTGCGCCCCTCCCCTCAGCCCCTCAGGGCTCTCCTGAATCTCGATCTTCTGCGTGTCGACGTAGTGCGAATCTTCGGTAAGAAGCTTGAACTTCGTCGTGCTCGAGGACCTTCCGCAGCCGTTCTGCTCCTTGTAGCATTCCAGGGGCTCTTTGAAATACATCCCCTCCTGCGGCTCCTTTATGATCTGGCTGCAGCGCATGCACTGGAACAAGGCGGCAATGATCCTCGGCCTCACCTCGGTCGCCTTTCTTACGAGGCCCTCCACCGAGATGAGCTTCCCGAGGTGCTTGCTACGGAGCTTCCTGATCTCGATCCTGCTGTCCCTTGGAAGCTCGCTGATCCGGAGATGAATCTCCGCGCCCTCCCTTCCCGGAGGGACGAGCTTCCTGATCGCCTGCTCCCCAGTCCAGATGACCTTGTTCGGATGCTGAAGCAGGTGATCGGCCATGTCGGGGTCGAACTGGTCCAGGTCCAAATACGCGACCCAAAGGCTCCTCGTCTCCGGGTAGTGGTCCGAAACTTCGATGACCTTCAGTCGGTAGTCGGTGGTCTCGAAGAACTCCTCCCATCTGGCGATGAGATCTTCGTTGGTGTACTCGACTGGCAGAACGTCCCCCCTGATGAAGACTGAAGCGGCTTTCTTACGGTAGGAGGCGAGAGCATAAAGAGTTTTTCAGTAGGTGAGCGTTACTGTACATACTCCTTCTGAATCTTCACGACCTCCTCGCTCGTCTCCGCCGACGAGTACCGATCGAGCGGCTCATTGTTCAGGAGGAGGAATTGCTCCCCCCAGGAGAACTTTGACAGAATCGTTCTTGCCTCCTCTCTGAAACCCATGATGAACAGGGCCGCACTCATCGCCTCCGCGCTGCTCAGCTTCATCGGCTTCCCCCAGTTCACCGGGTTCGCCGCCAGGAGATAGGGAAGGGCCCTCTGCGCCACGTCCTCCCTCATCTTCGGGAAGGACTCGATGTTCTTCCAGGAGAGGTCCATGACGACGATTCCGTTCTCTACAGCCCTTGCAGCATCCTCCCTGGAGATCGCCTTCTCCGCCATCGGATTGAGCACGATACTCCCCCTGGGGATGCTTCTCAACGAAGGGAGCCGCTCGACAAGTTTGAACCTGATCATCTTCTTCGCGGTGCACTTCTTGGGATCGCATTCCTTCTCGTCGTAGACGAAGAGCCGGACCATCTGTGCCTCCTTACCCCGCCGATGGGAATAAAGGTTTTTGATTTGCCGAGCTACGACCCATGGCCGGAGGGATCAGTGCGCTTCCCTCTGTCCCTTGACCTTTCCATCGAAACCGACCTCTCTCCTCACCATCAGGAAGACTGGCATCGCGATGGCTTGCGTCAGGACCACAAGGATGGCGATGTACCCGATCGAGATGTCGTAGATGAGGCCCATTAACACCCCTCCTATCAGCCACGATGCGCCGTAGGCGGTGTTGAAGATGCCGTAGGCGATTCCTCTCCGGCCGAGAGGAGTCATGTCGGCGACCGCCGCTCTCATCGTCGTCTCCTGGATCCCCATGACCGCGCCCCAGATGACGACCCCGACAAGCGCCAGACCGTACTCGTTCGTGAATGCCAGGAAGGGGATGGGGATCGTCAGGAGGGGGATGAGGACGATCGAGATCATTCCCTTCTTGTCGTATATCTTCCCGATGGCGAGGGCCACCAGGCCGTCCACGCCCATCGCGATCGCATAGAAGATCGGAAGCTCGACGTCGGGCACGACCGACTGAGCCTTGAGGTGGAACGATATGAGCTGGAAGTTCGCGAAGCCGATGACGCTCACGAGGATGAAGATCGTGTAGAGCCAGAATGCCTTGGGAAGTCTTCCCTTCTCTTCCCCGGCAACAGGCACCCTTTCGGAGGCCTCGAGCCTTTCCGGGGCCGGCACCTTTCTCTTCGCCACGAAGAGAATGGCGATCGTCAGGATGACCGGCACCCACAGCAGGCTGAAAGCCTCCCTGTACCCGCCGTTGAGGATGAAGACCGCGGTGAAGAGGAGCGGGCCTACAATCGCTCCCACCTGGTCCAGGGCCTCGTGAATCGCGAACCCCCACCCCCGGCCGACCTGCTTCGTGGCGTGGGAGAGAATCGCGTCTCTCGAGGGAGCCCGGATCGCCTTTCCCATCCTCTCGGAGATAAGGAGTATGGCGGCGATCTCCCAGTACCCTGCGAAAGCGAGCAGGGGTATGGAGACGAGGAGGCCGTAGCCCAAGAAGGTCATCAGCCAGTAGCGTTCGGTCTTGTCCGCCAGATAACCGGAGGCTAGACGGAGAGCGTATCCGATGAACTCTCCCAGGCCGGCGATGAACCCTACGACAGCGGCGTTCGCGCCCAGAATGGCGAGATACGGACCGGTGACGCTCCGTCCCCCTTCATAGGTGATGTCCCCAAACAGGCTGACGATGCCGAGGAGGTCGATGACCTGCATCGCCATTCTCTTCTTGCCATTCTTGTCCGCCGGGGGATCCTCGGGACGGTCCATATCCGCCTAAATTTCCTTGTGCATACTTAAGGAAACGCGCCTCGGTTGTGCAGAGAAGAGACTGACCTGCCCTTCGCTATCTTTAACTTCGCGTCTGCACTTGTCCGGTATGCCACCATGATGATAAACCCAGCACTGATCGTATGATGACAGACGGGCGAGCTGAGTGGCAATTGTTCGTGTGATTCGATGGCATCTGCCTTTTCCTCGTGAAGAGTCAGCGCCTCCTCCGACGAAGAGCGATCACTAGGAGCAATGATATCGGGACAGCGACACCTACCATGAGCAAGAACAGGTAGGTGTAGTCAGGTC
>DYTM01000184.1:1476-3090 GCA_020725985.1 Methanomassiliicoccus sp. | reverse complement strand
GCCGCCATGGCGCCGAGGAAGGCGGCGTCGAAAAGGTTGCCGTCGTAGTCTAGAACGTATACGTCAACGAAGCAGATCCACACGTCCTCCTTCGGCACGATGCACAGAGCATCAAGATCGAGCATCTGGCTCTCCCGGATTCCGCGGTCGACGACCCTCGCAAGCTCGATTGAGTTCTCGTCCGGAGGCCCCGACTCGAAGGTGGGGGAGGCCAACGGTATCAACTCGGCGTTGGTGGCCAGCACGCCCTTGTCGGGGGTGTCCGCGAACGGCGTTCCGGTCTCCATCTTCACTCCCACAAGGACATCCGTGTTTCCGAGCCGGACCCGCGCCGATCCTTCGGCGGTCTCTGTGTAGTTCGTCTCGATCGTGATCTGCCTGAACTCGTCCCAGGTTCTTCCGTCCACTCTCTTCCCACGAGCGAGGAGCTTGTGGATGTGATCCCTCTTTATCTCCGACATTATCGATCGTGCCATCTTCATCCCTCCATCTCGGCCCGCTCGCGGCGTGGCTCCTCATCGATAGGCTCCGCCTCCTCGATGGCGTACCTCCTTCTCAGGGCGTCCTTCTGCAGGGCGTAGATCTTCTCGCACGCTCCCACCCCGTATTCTACTGCCCTGTTGAACTCGTCAATGGTCATGTGGCCGTCCATCTGCATGAGCAGGACCTCCCCCGTCCTCGGGAGGATCGCCACCGGCAGGTCTGCCTGGCCGTAGTTGTCCTCCTCCTTGCAGAGGTCCAGGACGACCTGGTCGTTTATCTTCCCCACCGCGACCGAGGGGACCATGTCCTTCATCGGGATGCCCGCGTCGGCCAGCGCGACAGAGGCGGCCGTCAAACCGGCGCATCTGGTGCCGGCATTCGCCTGCAGGATCTCGATGTACACGTCGATCGAGGTCCGCGGGAAGTTCTCGGTGAACACGACATACTCGAGCGCCTCCGAGATGATCTTCGAGATCTCGACGGACCTTCGGTCCGGACCGGGTCTCTTCCTATCCGTGACGGAGAAAGCGATCATGTTGTACTTGCACTGGACAAGGGCCTTCGCGGGGTTCTGCAGGTGTCGAGGATGACACTCCCTCGGCCCGTACACAGCTGCGAGGACCTTGTTCTTGCCCCATTCAACGTAGGCGGAGCCGTCCGCCCTCTTCAGGACGCCCGCCTCAATCCTGATCGGCCTGAGCTCGTCGACCCTTCTTCCGTCGATCCTCAGACCGCTCTCATCAATCATTTTAGCCTCACTCTCCATGATATCACCTCACACTAGCCCGTCTTGGCGACGGACTCCAAATACTCCTTCACCTTCTCGGTCAGCCGGAGCATCTGCGCCCCCTCCTCGATCATCCTGATCGCCCTGATGGCGTAGACGATGCTCTCGATATCGCCGTCGAGCCAGATCCTTCCGTTCTGTCCGACGAATATCCTGCAGTTGGTGTAGCTCTTGATCAGCTGGATCATCGATCCACCCTTGCCGATGACCCGGGGCACCTTGCTGTGGGAGATCTCAACGACCTGACCGCCCTGCAGCTTCCTGAGGCCCTGGTCCTTCATCGTCACCTGCACCCTCTTCGTCTCGTCCACCATGAGGACCTTCGCCAGAATCGTATCGCCGAC
>DYTM01000184.1:0-1466 GCA_020725985.1 Methanomassiliicoccus sp. | reverse complement strand
CGTTCACGTAGCGGGCGGTGTCCCCGAAATCCACCCTCCACGGCACCTCGTTCACGTGCAGCGGGGCGGGGTAGGGGGAGTTGATGTCGATCAGCCAATTCGACGGCCCAATGTCCTCGACCTTCCCTATGACACTGTCCCCCGGGACAGGTATGTACCGCCCCCCGAGGGGAATGACATTGATGAAGTTCGACTTGACGCTCTTGATCCCGAGCTGGGAGGCATAGATCCTGCCCTCGGAAACATAGGTGCCGTCCCCTGGTCTGAGCTTCCCCGAGTCGAGGAGGTCACCAGGGATGACGATCTCCCGGGACGGTCTCGCCGCGCCTTCTCTCGGCGCACTCTCGCTTTCCTTCTCATTTTCCTTCATGTTATCATTTCTCGCAACAATTCAATTATACTTAGATCAAACGATCTCATTTGAGGATCTTCGTCTCCACATTACCCTTCGTTCTCTCGTTGATGCGGTTGAGGAAGTCATCCCTCATCCCCGCAGGAAGCTCCACCACTCCAATCCAGCTTCCGTTCGGCTGCCACTCCTCCTTCGTGATCTTCCCCATGCTCGTCATGTCCTCGTAACATCTTCCGTACTCCTCGCCCGAGAGCTTCACGGCGATGCGGACCTTGTCGAATCGGATCGGTATGAGCGGACGAAGGGCGTCCAGCACTCCCTTGATCTGCGCCTCCACTGGCTTGAAAGGGTCTACGTGGACCCGGGCTTCCTCCATCGCCATCTCGATCCGCTGCGGAGGGTGCGGCGCTCCGGTCTGGGGGTTAATGGCGTTTCTAGCTATCTCCGCGACGATTCTCTTGCGCTTGCTCTCCTGCATGTCCCTTCGCTGCTGGGTGGTGAGCTGTACCTCGCCCTTCAGGATGATGAGCTTCGCGACTTGAATGGGGTCGGTGGTGCCGAAAACCTCTTTCATCTTCTCGTCCGAGGAGCGGGTGCCCTTCCTTGCGTTCCGGAAGATCTCATCGACGACCATGTAGTCGATGAGCTCGACCTCCTGTCCCTCCCTGAGATGGTTGACGACCTTCGGGTCGATCAGTACCTCGAAGGTCTCCCCGTGGGACTCAAGCCGGGCAATGATCGCTTCCTCGATATCGACCATCGGGACCCCGCTTAGGACGCGTTGGCCTTCTCGACGTAGGACTCGACCTCAGACTCCTCCATCCGCCTGAAGTCCGCGTCGCGTCTCACGATACCGATCTCGACCGCCTTGGGGTTGAGCTTCTCCTCCTCGGTCGCCTTCTTCAGGGCCTTGAGCCCGAGCACGATGGCACTGTCCATGTCCATGCCCTCGCGGTAGTCCTCCTCGAACACTTCCATCACGACGTTCCTTCCGGCCCCGATGCTTCCGGCCTTGTACGAAACCAGCGCGCCGCTGGGGTCGGTCTCGAAGAGATGCTCGCCCTGCTCGTCCACGCCCGCGACCAGCAGCGCCGTCCCGAAGGGCCTCACGCCG
>DYTM01000183.1 GCA_020725985.1 Methanomassiliicoccus sp. | reverse complement strand
CCTTTCCCGTCTCCTTGATGGTCATGCCAGTCATCCCGAGAATCTCCTTGGCCAGGTAGAGGCCCCTTCCGTGCCTCCCCTCGAATATGCTTTCTTTCATTTCCTGCGGGATCCCTTTTCCGTCGTCCTCGCAGAGGATCACCAGGACCCCGTTCTCCCTGTGACTTCTGATCCTTATGATTCCGACCTTCTCGCCATGCTTGAGCGCATTCCCGACGAGGTTGTGGAACACCTTCTCGAGCATCCTGTCTGCGTACACCTCGGCCTCCTCCAGGTCTTTTTCGAGGCGGACGTCGCCGAGATCCAGGGTAGACGCGCCCTTCTCGCGCGCCTCCTTCAGGTCGAGCCACTGCGGCTCGGTCGTCCCCATTCGCTCGTAGTCCCTCGAGAACTCGAGGTACTTGTCGATGCTCCTGCCGGCGGTCAGTGCCATTCGGACATACTTCTTCGCCTTCTCGTCTTCGATAAGATCCTGGGCAATCTCAAGGCAGCCAGAAATGACCATGAGCTGGTTGGCGATGTCGTGCCTGGTCACGCTTCCGAGGAGGTTGAGCTTCCTTCCGGCGAGCGCCTGCGCGTCCTGCGCACGCTTCAGGTCGGTGACGTCGGCGGCGGAGCAGACGACAAACTCGACGTTTCCCCTGTCGTCGAATTTCGGAATCTTCGAGACCATCATGAGTCTCTTCTCCCCCTTCGCGTTCGCCACCCACTCGAGTCCTTGGTACGGGATCTTCTCCTCGAACACCTTCCGATTGCCTGCAACGCCCAACTCCGCCTCGGCCGGAAGGAGGAACTCTTTGAGCTTCCTACCCTCGATATCCTCCTTCTTCATGCCGAGGAACTCCGCCCTCGCCCTGTTCGCCTTCCCGTACGTCTCGGGGTCGATCGCGTACCATATCATCGTATCGATGTTGTCGAGGCGAAGCTCCTGCTCCTTCGTCTTCTCTTTCAGTTGCCTTTCCAGCTTATTCTTGTCGGTGACGTCGATGAGGGAGGCGACGCTCTGCCCGGTCCCCGGGACCATGTCGATCGTCACGATGACGTTCCTGACCTTCCCGTCCTTCCTCAGCAAGCCGAGCTCGTAGGTCCTCGGTACGGCATGATTCAACCGCCTCGATTCATGATACTCGCTTACCTTCGGGTGATCCTCCTCGACGACGAAGTCCAGGGTCCTCATCTTCCCCTCGGTCTCCTCCTTGGAGTATCCCGTGAGGCGGACGAACTCCTCGTTCACCAATGAGATGACCATGTCCCTCTCTATCATGACCATCGAGGTACCGGTCCTGTTGAAGATCATCCGATACTTCTGCTCAGAGAGCCTGAGAGCTTCTTTGGCTGCGATGCGGTCCGAGATGTCCCGGATAATAACGAAGTCAGCCAATACTCCCTGATAGTCGATAACGCTCGAGTTGATCTCTGCGTGCAGGATCGAGCCATTCTTCCTTTTCAGCCTGGCTTCGTAGATGCTCGGGACATCTTCTCCTTTCATCCTTCTCGTGTAGTAGTCGACGACCTTCGGCAGGTCCTCGGACCAAACGAAGTCGGAGAGGGGTCTCTGGACAATCTCCTCGAGGGTGTATCCTCCCATTGCCGCCAGGCTCGGGTTTGCGTATTTCACAACTCCATTCTGAATGATCGTGATGCCGTCGTTCGCCCTCTCCACCACAGCGTTCGGTACTTCTCTTCGTTCTCCTGGAGCGCTTTCTCGAACTCCTTCCGCTCGGTGGTGACGGTGAAGTAGATTGATATCCCCCTCCGCTGAGGGTAGACCCTCACATCATACCAGTTCTTGTAGGGTTGCTTCTCGAAGAACGCCTCGAACGAAACTGGTTTCCTTCCCTCGAGGGCCTGCCGGTAGTTCTTCTCGAAGATCGAGCCCCTCGCTTCCGGGAAGGCCTCAAGGAAGTGCCGGTCGATCACCTCTTCCCTCTTCCTACCGGTGAGGGTTTCGGCGGCCGCGTTGAAATAGGTGATTGTCATCTCCTCATCCAGGGAGAGGAAGGCGTCGCTGATGCTGTCGAGTATGTCCGCCTCCCTTTCCCTTTTCTCTGCAAGCTCCCCCTCGATCTCCATCTTCTCGGTAACGTCCTTCACGAAGACGGACAGCCCGCTCCTGGAGGGATAGACGCTGATCTCGAAGGCGAAGTCCTTGCCGGCGATAGAGAGCCCGGTCAGAAAGCTCCTCGGTTTCCCGGTGGATAGCGCGGTCCGATACTCTTCCTCCACCTTCGTCCCTCGTGTCTCGGGGAAGATGTCGTACAGCGACCTCCCGAGCGCCTCCTCGGCTTTGAATCCGGTCAGCTTCTCGCTCGCCTCGTTCCAGTATGTGTACCGCAGGTCCTTGTCCATGGCGAAGAAAACATTCCCTATGCTCTCGGCAAGCTCCCTGTGTTTCTCGATGTTCTCCCCCAGCTCCCTTTCGATTCTGTTCTTCTCCGTGACGTCCTGGGTGGTGGAGAGGATGCATTTCTCTCCGTCGTACTCAAGAGGCTCTGAGGAGACGAGGACCTCAAGGATCGTTCCAGACTTCCGCCTCATTCTCGCGAGCATTTCTCGAACCGAACCCCTGGTCGAAAGCTCGCTGATCATCTTCATTCTGTCCTCGATGTCCACCCAGACCTGAAGGCCTATGGTCGTCCGCCCGATCATCTCGCTCATATCGTATCCGATTAGCTTGCCGAAGGCCTCGTTTGCCCTGACGATCCTCCCTGTAGCCATTGAGGTGATGAAGAGCGGTACGGGGCTTTCCTGGAAGGCCTTTGACAGGAAAGCCTCGTTTTCCCTGAGGCGGTCATCCATACATTCCCGCTCTCTCTCCGCCTCGAGGACTCCGAGAGCGTATCCGACGTCCTCCGCTACCTCGTTGAACAGTGACTTCTCTTCTTCAATGAGCATCCCAGTAGGGAGCGAGGCCGAAATGGCCCCATAGATCTTCTCCCCGTTCCTCAACGGAGCCGACAAGACCGTCGTTTCGTCGAGGACGTCCCCTAGCGGGCAGCTGGGGCAGGAGAGGTCTCGGCCGATGGTGACGATCGGCTCTTCGGACACCAATGCGCCGGTCACGCACGAAGGCACGCTCCCGTCCCTGAGGGA
>DYTM01000182.1 GCA_020725985.1 Methanomassiliicoccus sp. | reverse complement strand
AAGGGCGGTCAGTCCTGGTTCCCTTCCAGTTGACAACGATTCCCTGGCAGCCGATATCTCCTTCCTGCCGATCTGGACCTTCTCGAGCCCGTTCACCGCAAGATCGTCGAATCCGGGGGTGACCCCTTCGACATGGAACATCGCAACAGACCCGGATGCGGCCATCGCGGCCGCGAGCATTTTCAAATCATCCGGGGACGGTCTTATGCCTCGGATGTAGGGCACGGAGTTTGACACCTTCTTTCCGATCGCATGGCCCAGGAGGGAGTGGTCAAGCAGGTTGCTCCCGATATCCGCTTCGACCACAACCGCAGGCCTCCGGTTCTCATCAAGATGGAGGCCGTACAAGGGCGTCTTCCCCACTATCGCCGCTGCCAGCGCGCCCGGCCCGCCTTCGCGATTGGTCCTCGCTCCCACAACCGAGTTCACGTATGATAGTGCCGAGGACTCTGCCCAGGCAACTGTGTCCCCGAGCATCGGAAGGTTCCCTGTGAGATAGGGGGTGCAGGTGCATCCGGTCTCCACCCCCATTCTCCGGTAGCAATCGATGATGTCGAGCTGTTTCCTGGCGAACGACTCCGGGACCCCCATTTCCCGCCAGCGCTCGCGGTCCATGCCAGCGGGGTTCAGGGTCGTCTTCACCCTGGTCCGCGCATCCCCGGCAATCTCCAGAAGAAATGAAAGACCTCCATCTCCGATCGTCTTGTACGAGACGCCGGAGAGGTGGGCGGAGGAAACGGGGACGAGGCGCTCGGCCTCGTAGACTGTCCCGATCGCGACGAGCAGCTCCATGGAACGCTGCGCCCCGAAGCCTTTCTCACCATTGAGAATGGCTTCCTCTTCCCTCGTCAGAAACATGCACCGCTCGGTAGAGATTGACGGAATAAAACAATTTCCTATTGCGACGCATCGTCAGGCCATGGAGGAAGTTGGCGGGCCTGTCGGGAATTTCATCCTCTCTCCGAGGATTTTGAACCCGAGTTCGAGGCTTTCTTCGGCCCAATTTCCGCAGTGGGCCGCCGGAGGCCTCTGTGATATCCAAGCTACACTACAGGCCCGCGGCCAAGGGATAGCGGAGGCTCTCAATAAAGGTTTTGCACGAGGGGAGCTATCCAGAATGACCCGAATCCGCTCCCTCAGAGGCGCGATTGACCAACCGTCATCGATCATCCCTCGCGGGTGTGCGGCGTTGAAAGATTATTATAGCAACGCGTGGTTGGCCATAGGGTAAAATGAGGCGCTTGAAAGACCTCTTCAAGGGGAGGGCAGGGCATGCCTTCGCCGCTGTCTTGGTTGCGTTGATCCTCCTCGATTCCCTCCTCATCTACTATAACCTTGGATACACGACGGATGAGAGGGAAACGGAGGCGATAGAGACCCCCGCTGAGATCCTGAACCTTGAGCGGTCGTCCGTTGGATACCTGACCTTGGCAACAGAGGATGGCGCGTTCCTCCTGGGTGAATCCGGTTTCGAGCGCTTCAATATCTCTGGGGAACCGACCGATCTCGCCACCGGCTATGCCACCGGCGCCACTGCCGTGAGCACTGAAGATGAGAAGCTGTACTATTTCAAATACGGGGCGCTCGAGCCGCTATTCACCGCCCAGATGGACGGAGACATCGACATCCTCGGGATCGCCGAGAAGGTGTCCGGTTCGAACTATCTCGTCGAGCAGATAGTTCTCCTCATCGACAACGAGACCGGAAGCCATCTCGTCGTCGCCTCCGCCTCCAGGTCCGCGGCGGCAGATTGGACCTTCGATTTCGACTGGAACATCACCTCCTACGCCACATCCGATCTGACTAGGACGTTCGCATTCGCCCTCGAGAACAACTCCGTCTACTATTTCAAGCGAACCGACAGCGCGCCCCGATCCATCTTCCAGTTCTCGGATAATGTGAAGGAGGTGCGACTCTCCCCCTCCGGACTGAACCTTGCGGTACTCTACGGGGACTCGCCCTCGTACGTCGCTGATTTCAGCATCAATGAGCCTGAGCCTCTCTGGGTCGCCGAGGTCCCCGGCGGCTCCAGGGAACTGCAGATGCACAGGGAAGGTGACTGGCTTGTCGTCGCCTCCGGGGACGATATCGTGATCGCAGACTCCTCCGGGTCGCGGACCGTAGTCTCGCGCTCGGAAATCGACGACTACCTCATTCCTACGGTAGCGGACAGGATCTTCATCTCTTCGGCGGGGGAGGTCCTCGAGTACAAGGCGGGGAGGCAGGCGCCCGTCTGGAAGGCGGAATTTGACGGCGCAAAATCCCGTTTGCTGACCGACGCTGCCGGGAGCCTTCTCGTCGCCTGGAACGGGAGTGCGATCGCAATCTTTGATCTTAGCCAGGCAACGCTCGGCAGCGGATCGATGTGGTTCCTGATCGGCCTTCTTCTCATCTGCGAGGGAATCGGTATCCCGATATTCATTTGGCGGAAACAGATCGTTCGCATGAAGAAGACTGCCTTCTACGTCATTGTCATCGGAGCTATTGTCGGCGTCGCCATCGCCTCATTGACGGCCGATCCCGACCCGGTTGGCTTCTTCGGGGGTCTTTCAGCATACCTGGCCCTCGCCGGAACGATCTCTGCGCTCGCCGCGCTGGTGGCCTGGAACTCGGAGGGAGGCATCGGCAGCATCGTCGTGGGGTTTGCCACCGGGCTCTTCGTCTCAATCCCGGCGGCGTGGGTCGCTACCTTCCTCCTTTGGGCCTCGGGGTTCGACTTCGGAGGAGCGGACATCGTCTTCGGGTCGGCTCTCAACGGTCTCGTACTGGGATTGAAAATGGGGGCGATCGGAGGCGTCGCGGGATACATCTGCGACCATCCGCTGAATTGATGGCCGCCCAGGAGTGAAAGCTATCGGTCGCAGTATTGTCCCAAGGGATTGGCTAGAATTCTCGTGATTGCGACGGGCGTCGCTGCCCAGCGGCCCTGCGGGGGACGTGGATCACTTCTTCTTGAACTCGGTGTACCCGCACTTGCCGCAGGATATCCTGTTCCCGTGCTCCGCCAGGAACACTCCTTGGCCGCACTTGGGGCAGTGTCGCCGCTTCCGCTCGAGCTTTCCACCGCTCGCCTGATAATAATCCTTCTTCGCCATC
>DYTM01000181.1 GCA_020725985.1 Methanomassiliicoccus sp. | reverse complement strand
TCCGCTCCTGAACTACCCGTGAGGGATGAGGAACGCGAGGCGCCCGCGGTACGACTGGTCGATTGCGGTCTTCGGCATGTTCCTCTCCTCGATCACCGGGGTCGCCACCGCGACGGCTGTAGGCTTTTCCCTGGTTTTCTCGACGGCGATCTGGGGAGCGCTCACCGTGGTCCCGGTGTACCTGACGACGCGCGCCGCCTTCGGGAACAAGGCAGGTATAGTGGCAGCCTTCCTCTTCGCGATCATGCCCGGTCATATTTCCAGGAGCGTTCTCTCCTTCGCCGATCACGACTCGATGGTCCTCTTCTTCGGAGTGTGGTCCTTCTACTTCCTGCTGATGGCTCTGATGAAGGTAAAGGGGGACCGTTGGGTCTCGGACTGGAAGAAGGGAGGAGCGATCCGCTCCGGCCTTTCCTCGTATTTCCGAACGAATCAGCGGTCGATCATCTACGCCGCCTTGTCGGGCCTATCCCTGGCCGCGGTGGCAATGATCTGGACGGGGTTCGCATACCTGCTCATCATCGTCCTCGCCTACTTCCTCGTCCAGGTGATCGTCAACAGGTTCAGGAACACCGATTCCCTCGGGGTCCTCATCACCGTGGGGGTGATGCTGACCGTCGCCTTCCTCGTCGCCGCGCCGGTCTACTACCAGATGGACTACTGGGGGGTGTGGTTCGACATCCCCATCTACCTCTTCATCGCGGCGATGGCCGTCGGCCTGATATTCTCCGCCACCAGGGACTACCCGTGGACGCTCGTCATGCCGTCCTTCATCATACTCATTGCCGTCGGACTTCTCGTCCTGTCGGTCTTCCTGCCCAACCTCTTCGAGGCGATCGTGACCGGGCAGGGCTACTTCGTCAAGAGCAAGCTCTACTCGACCATATCCGAGGCGCAGGCCCCCAACTTCTCGGACCTCGCCCTCTCGTTCGGGGCGGTCACCTTCTGGCTCTCGTTCGCGGGCATCGTTCTCGCGACGATGAGGGTCCCGAAGACCATGACCCCCTATCTGATATTCATCATCGTCTGGGCGGCGATCGCGATGTTCATGGCGCTCTCCGCCGCCAGGTTCATGTTCAACGCCTCCCCCGCCTTCGCAATCGCCGGAGGGTGGGTGACGGCGCTCATCGTGGAGAAGATCAAGTTCAGCGACATCTCGAGGGTCCTATCGGGCGGGGCCAAAGGCCGCCCCATAGGGATCCTTCGCCGGGCGATCAAGGTGCGACATATCGCCGGGGCACTGTTCCTCGCTTTTCTCGTCGTGTTCCCTAACGCCTGGGCGGCGATGGACGCCGCAATCCCGACCGAGCTGAAGCAGGAGTACGACAAGCAGGTCTATGATATCATGCCGGACTTCGCCAAGCCCGCGGACTACGACGCCATCAACGGATCGAACTGGTACTTCGGTGCCTTCACCTACAGCCTCCCGCTGCCGACGAACTACTGGCCTGCGGCCTGGAGCTGGTTCAGGACGACGGACAGCGATGTCCTGCCGGTGGCATCCAGACCGGCGTTCCTTTCATGGTGGGACTACGGCTTCGAGGCGATCCAGGAGGGCCAGCATCCCACCGTCGCGGACAACTTCCAGAACGCCTATCAGTTCGCCGGGACCTTCATCATGTCCCAGAGCGAAACCGACGCGGTCGCGCTCTTCATCGTTCGCCTCCTGGAAGAGAACGACGCCAACGAAGATGCGGTCGCTCAGATGCTCATCGATCGCGGCGTCGACTACCCGAAGCTCAGCGACATCCTGGATCATCCCGACCGGTACGTGGAGGTGGTCAAGAACAATCCCGAGATCTATGGGCCGTTCGACTCAGCCCTGAGCGCCCAGAACGCGAAGTACGCGGCGGCGAGGGTGGAGCTTTCGGAGGTCGGGCTTGAGAGCCTTGTCGCGATCTACCACGATTTGCGGGACTTGACGGGCTTCGACATCGGCTACTTCGCCATCGACAGCAGGCTCTTCCCCTTCACCGCCCTCGGATACAACATCTTCTACGCGCCCGCTAAGCTCTCGGACCGCAGGATCGATCCGGTCTCGAACGCCCCCATCGATTTCTTCGAGATCATGGCCGTCGATGATCAGGGGAACCTCGTCGACCTCGCGAACGTCACGCAGGACATGACCATCGTCGACTACAGCATCATCTACAAGGACATGTTCTACAACTCCATGCTCTACAGGGCATTCCTCGGGTACGGGCCCACCGATATCGGCCAGACAACCCAGGGGTTACCCGGGCTCTCGGGCTCCCTCGTGAGCCTGCCGTCGATGCAGGCCTGGAACATGACCCACTTCAGGATGGTCTACCGCACGGCGTACTACAACCCCTTCCCGCAGGATCAGGTTCAGAACCACTCCGACGCCTGGAGGGCCGTCGGGTACGATGAGGCCCTCGAGTTGAGGGAGAAGATCGAAAGCGGCGAGGACCAGGGGACGCTCGACGCCTCGACGGTCGCCCTCACGCGTGGCGTCGTCTTCATCCAGTACTATGACGGCGCGATCGTGGAGGGGACGGTCACCACCGACGGAGGAAGGCCTTACCCCGACCTCTGGGTCACCGTGCTCGACGAGTACGGCATCCCCCACCAGACGGTGAAGACCGACCAGGACGGGCGGTACAGCGTCGTCGCGCCGTTCGGGGAGGTGGACATCGTCTTCTCGTACGGGAACCTTGATCTCCGAACTCAGATGGCCACCGAGGTGGGAAGGACCACGCTGAACGTCACCTACGGCCAGGCGATGAGGGAGGAGGCCGACGAGAACAAGGATGGCATATGGGACTACATTCTGTCGAAAGACATGACGATCGAAGGAGCCGCGGTACACGGCTTGGTGTACTGGGACGTCGACATGGACGGGGAGTTTTCGGCCGACGTCGACCAGCCAATCGAGGGTGCAGCCGTCGTAGTCGAGAACTCGAGCCAGGGAAGGAGATTCGAGACGGTCGCGGACCAGGACGGATACGAGTTCGTGGGCCTCCCTGCCTTCGATGCAACCTTCTACGTGGTCAACGATGGCCATTCCTTCGGCGCGAGAACGGTCGCACTCCGTCCTCTGGGGAACATCACCCAGGACATCGTGGTACGACCGGCTTCGGTCAACGG
>DYTM01000180.1:456-3110 GCA_020725985.1 Methanomassiliicoccus sp. | reverse complement strand
CGTCATTCTGGTCCCGATCATTTACCTCCTCCCCGAAAGCCCCCTCAGGATCGTCATCGGCCTCCCGTTCATCCTCTTCTTCCCGGGGTACTCCTTCATCGCCACCCTCTTCCCCGAGAAGGAGTCGCTCGACATCATCGAGCGCGTCGCCCTATCCTTCGGACTCAGCATCGCCGTCACGCCGCTCATAGGACTCGGGCTTAACTACACTCCGTTCGGCATCCGGCTGGATCCGATACTTGTGAGCATCTCAGCGTTTAACATCCTGCTATGCGCGGTCGCTTACTGGCGGAGGACGAAGGCCTCGGAGCCTTTCCTCCCAATGGCCCTGCCCCAGTTCCGAATTCTGGCAAAGGAGGTATTTGGCAAGGGCGAGAAGGTCGACCGCATCCTGAACATCATCCTCGCCGTGGCGATCGCCTCCTCCCTCGTGGCTCTGGTGTATGTCGTCGCAGTTCCTAAGCAAGGCGAGAAGTTCACCGAGTTCTACATTCTCGGGCCTGGGGGCAAGGCGAGCGACTACCCGACGAATCTCACGGTCGGGCAGGAGGCGAGCATCATCATTGGCATCGCAAACCATGAGTACCGGACAGTCGAGTGCGGCGTGGAGATCTGGCTCGTGAACGCCAGCTTCGTCGACAATGAAACAGTCGTCAACAGCATGCTCTTCTTTGACAGCTTCACGATTGCGCTGAACCACACTGATCCGAACATCGAAGGAGAGTGGAGGCCTCAATGGGAGACGAACTACACATTCTCCCTCGAAGTCGCGGGGCAGTACAAGATGTGGTTCCTCCTATACCAGGACGTTGAGCCATTTGAAGGCGCAAGATACCAGGACTACGCTGGGACCGGAATGGAGTCGAAGATCGTCGACGCCGTCGAAGGCGACATTCTCAGTTTGAACCTGAACATGAAAGTGCTAGAGGTGTAGTATCCCCTTTGCCATTGATCCATTCTTCGAAATCCAGTCCGTCCCAGTACGCATGGACGGATGGGGAAAAGATGATGAGCGGAAAAGCTTATGTTCAATCAACTTTTACCGCATGATGCTGAGGGGGACCGCCAGTTGAAGCTTCCGAGCCTGACCAAAATCCTCGGCTTCGTTGCCGGGGCCATAATCGCCGCAGAAGGCGTCCTCATCACTGCATACGCCGCACCTGTGACCGTGAATGGCATCGGGGGAATCATGGGGCAGACCGTCTTGATCGCCGGAATTCAGCTGCTCATTCTAGGCATCCTGATCTCCGGAGCATGGTTTCTTAGAGACAAGGAGTTTCGACTGGGGAGGATCAGCCGCATTGTCGGGCGTTTCCTCCCCATTGCCGGAATCATTCTCGGATGCGCCGTTGCTTTGGAGGGAGCAGTAGTCGCAGTGAACGCCGGTGCCACAGTCTGGGGAGGCATCGGCGGAATCATGGAAAGCACTGTGGCGCTGGCAGGCGCTCAGCTTTTCTGTTTCGGCCTCTTCGCGACCTCCTTATGGTTCCTGAAGGAAGATGAGGAGGCGAAGGCAAGTCTCTCCAAGCTCGTCGGAATCGTTGCGGTCATAGGCATTTCGGCCGAGGGGCTCCTCGTCATGGGCCTTGCGTCTCCCGCGGTCGTGGACGGCATAGGAGGCATCACGCAGCCGACGGTGTTCAATGCTGGCGTCTCCCTATTCATTCTCGGCCTTATCGCCTTGGGGGGGTGGATGCTCAGGGAGAAGGACTTCTCCTTCCTTCGCAAGTACGGAATACTCGAACGATTGCCTTCCTACCTCATTCTCGGCGCAAGCTTCGCCGTGACAATCGAGGCGCTGTTCGTCATGAATCAGGCGGCATTCACCGTCATACAGAGCATTGGGGGAATCATGGAATCGACGATAATGCTCGGCGGAGTGCAGCTACTCGTGTTCGCGGCCCTTCAGCCCCTCATCCTTGGTGTCCCATTCGTCGCCGAAGACAAGAGGGAGGCGAGGACGGCTTTGCTCGCTTTGTTGTTCCTTATGTTGCTTGTGCCGGCAGCAATGATGTTCTAGTGGTCTCCTCTGAATCATTTGCTCAGCAGGATTCGAAGGATATCGCTTCCTCTCGTTGCCTGAAAACACCCATTCCAGCCCGCTGATCCGTTGGCTCTCCCGCCTCTCACTCCCTGTCGTGGTGAGGCTATCATTTCGGATAACCAGGTAGATAGTTTAATAGCGGATCGAATGAACAAGACAGCCAAGCCGAATATCGGGACGCGAGAAACAGGCGACATGTCGATCACGGACATCTCAATGACCAATGATGATTCTGCGATCCGTTCAGACGACAAGATCGCGACGCTCGTCGTCGACGACGAACCCGCCTTTCTGGAGATAGCCAAGTTCTTTCTCGAACGCGACGGGAAGCTGGATGTCGACCTCTCCGGCTCCGCCGAGGCTGCGCTGCAGATGCTCCTCGGAAGGAGATACGATGCGGTCGTCTCCGACTTTCAGATGCCGGGCATGAGCGGCATAGAGTTCCTCAAGGAACTCCGAGGGAGGGGAGATGATATCCCGTTCATTCTGTTCACCGGCAAGGGAAGGGAGGAGTTGGCCATCGAGGCGCTCAACAACGGCGCGGACTTCTACGTGCAGAAGGGGGGCGACCCGAGGAGCCTGTTCGCCGAGCTGAACCATGCGATCGGGC
>DYTM01000180.1:0-446 GCA_020725985.1 Methanomassiliicoccus sp. | reverse complement strand
AGAAGGCTTTGAGAGAGAGTGAGGAGCGTTACCGGACGATATTCGAGAACACCGGGACTGCGACGATCATAGTCGAGGACGACATGACCATCTCCCTCGCGAACGAGGAGTTCGCGAAGCTCACAGGGTACTCGAAGGAAGAAATCGAAGGCAGGATGAAATCGACGGATTTCGTCCACCCGAGGGACCTCCAGAGAGTAAAGGACTACCATCGACTCAGGCGGGAGAAGCCCGGCGCCGCCCCAAGGAGATACGAGGTCAGGGTGAAGACGAGGAGCGGCCACGTCAGGGATGCCATTCTGATGATCGATCTGATACCGGGGACGAAAAGGAGCGTCGCATCCGTTTCGGACATCAGCGGCAGGAGGCGGATCGAGAGAGCGCTCGGGAAGAAGATCGCCGAGCAGAGGATGCTTCTAGACAACATCGACGCGATGGTTTGGTAT
>DYTM01000179.1:1916-3113 GCA_020725985.1 Methanomassiliicoccus sp. | reverse complement strand
GGGCCCGATCTAGGGGGATCGAGGCTGATACCGCATCACCAGCTGCAGGAGGCGGAGTGCGTTCTCATATCGAAGGCCGACGAGATCGGTCGCGATGACATGCTTTCTGTCCTTGAACGCGTCAAGGCCGAGGCCCCGGAGGCCGATGTCATAGCGTACTCGGCCCTCGACGGCACGAATATCGAGACGATCGCAGACCTGATGATCTCCGATCGCACGAGCTCAAAGAAGGCCGTGCCGGTCGACCCCGCCCTCTTCGCGGTGGAGAAGGCATCGCTCGGTTGGTACAACGCGACCGCGACGATCCTCCATGATGGCAGGCTCGACGCGTACGCCTTCGCCCTCTCGGTTGCCAAAGGTCTAGCATCCTCGTTCGATTCCGAGGACGTCGGGCATGTCAAGATCGTAATCTCCTCCCAAACCGGGGCGATGAAGATGAGCCTCATCACCTCGACACTCAGGGTAGACGGCATAAGGGGAGGAAGGCACATGGAAGGAGATACGAGAATCGTGCTCAGCGCTCGGATCGTCGCCTCCCCAAGGGCCCTCAGGGAGACCTTCGCCTCGGTGCTCAAGAGCGCGTCCGAGGCCGTGGGAGCGCGGATGGGGAATTCCGAGGAGGTCTGCTTCTCTCCAAAACCGCAAGCTCCGAAGCATCTGATGAAGGATTGACCTGTCGCCCCATCGGCCGTATGAACGCCTACAGTGTAGGCCCCTAACCGCCGGTTTCCGAAGCCGGACGGGGTCTGAGTCCTGAAGTGAGGAAATCCGAGGAACCCCCGAGGTCATGAGACCCTATGAGGAGTCATAGGTGGCAGAGAGCGTGTTGTTCCCTCTACTCAAGAAATGAGCATGTGAGTACGGGTTGACTGGTCGGACCCGTAACGCTGGTCATTGTCGGGTCGATGAAGTTGCATCGAAGGCGCGTATCGCTCACGCCAGTCTCTCCACGCGTTAGGTAAAGGATTTAAGATTTCAGGCCAATTGTGTCCCGGTCATTTTGCTCGCGGCGCTGGAAATTCCCGAGGGTCAGATCGTCGAGAGGCTCAACGGACGAGAGGGCGCCCTGAAGGAGATGCTTGACAACGTCAAGAAGTACTCGTTCTCAGGGTACGTGAAGGTCGGCCTCGCTCTCGGAGGAGATCAGTCCGAAGGGATCATCCTGTTCAGCTCGGGGGAGCCGGTGATCGCAACCTA
>DYTM01000179.1:0-1906 GCA_020725985.1 Methanomassiliicoccus sp. | reverse complement strand
GGGGATGAGGCAGGAGAGGATCTACAAGGCGGCGAGGGCTGTCGAGTTCCTCTACGAGGATTCGGTCTACCCGGAGGCCGTGCTAACCCTTCACGGTCGAGTGGATCTCGAGAAGGTGGTGAAGACATTCCACGGCGCAGAGATCAACCGCGCCGAGCTGATGCCCCCTCCCTGGATACCGAGGCCCTTTCAGCCCCTCGACAGGGACAAGCTGAGGAGCGAGAAGGAGGAGATCGCGAAGAAGATGATCGGCTGGTCCAAGGAGGGGAACGACGTCTCCCACCTCCTCGAGCTGTACCTGGCCGATCCCAAGAAGGCCGCAAGGGCCCTCCCCTATTTCGAGTCGAACATCGAGCGCATGCGGGAACTGAAGGAGAAGCTCCAGTTCATGAAGACCGAGGGGTTTGAGAGGGAGGCGGAGTCGATTCATCGGAGGACTGTGGACCCGGAGAGGATCGTCGAGGCCGAGACTGAGCTAGAGGCGCTGAGGAGGAGGGTGGAGCGGTCGGACGAGACGGTGCTGGCGGAGAAGCAGATCCAGCAGGAGATGGAGAGGAAGAAGCAGGACGAGCGAATCGACGGCGTTTACGATCTCATTCTCCAGTATCACAAGATGAGCTCCAGCGGTGTGCCGAAGAGGACGAGATGCCCGACCTGCGGGGGGCCCCTCGACCAGAGCGGGAACTGCCCGAGATGCCTTGGAGGGCCGGAACAGAGGCCTGCCTTCGGAAGCCCCCTCAACCCCCGGTTCACATTCGACAAGTTTGTGACCGGGCCGAGCAGCAGGTTCGCGGAGGCGGCGGCGAAGGCGGTCGCGACCAACCCCGGGAGTGTGTACAATCCCCTGTTCCTCTACAGCAGATCGGGGCTGGGCAAGACCCACCTCCTCCAGGCGGTCGGAAATCACGCGAGGGAGGCGAGGCCGGAGTTGAGGCTCCTGTGCTCCTCGATCGAGGCGTTCGAGAGGGAGCTCATCGACTCACTCGCGGCGAAGAAGCTCGAGGAGTTCCGGGCGGCCTACCGTGGGGCGGAACTCCTCCTTCTCGACGACATCCAGTTCCTCGCGGGGAAGGAGAGGATACAGGAGGAGTTGTTTCACACCTTCAACGTCGTCATGGAGAAGGGAGGGCAGATTGTCCTCGCCTGCGACAGGTTGCCTAAGGAAATCCCGTCTGTCTCTGAGAGACTCATCACCCGGTTCGAATCCGGCCTCATCGCGGATATCCAGCCCCCGGACTTCGAGACCCGCCTTGCGATCCTTGAGAAAAGGACGAGGGAAGAGAAGCTCTCGGTGCCGCGGGACGTGCTTGCGTTCGTCGCGGATGTGTGCCGGGACAACGTGAGGCAGCTGGAGGGGGGGCTGAACCGGGTCGTTGCCTTCTCTTCCTTAATGCGGTCCGTTATCACGATAGATCGGGCCAGGGAGATACTGAGCCCCGAGTCCCGGGGCGTGAAGATCTCGCAGGCGAAGATGGAGGTGCAGGGGGGGCAGAGCTACCTGGTTGAGGAGGACAAGCCGGAGATATCCCACCGCCTCTTCGTATCGAAGCTCCGGGAGGGTTACAAAGGACTAGCCATTACAAGAGGCCATCCCCGCATCCTGAAGGGGAAGCTCGGAACCCAGGCCGCGGATGTCTACTGGCTGACAGATCACGAATCGCCTTCGGAACAGACCGTCCTGCCTTCGCTCGAGAGGATCATGCTCATCATCGAGGAGTTCGTCAAATCGAACGACCGGAGCATCGTCTTGCTGGACGACATACAATACCTGATAAGTAACACCACCTTCGAGGGCATCGTCCGATTCGTGAGAACCGTCGTCGATCAGATGTCGGAGACGCCCTCCATCTTCCTCGTGTCGGTGAACGAAGAGAGCCTCAAGGCCCAGGAGCGATCAATTCTGGAG
>DYTM01000178.1:2907-3135 GCA_020725985.1 Methanomassiliicoccus sp. | reverse complement strand
CCGTGACTATCGAGGTCGGGATCTGCCCGTTCGACAGGTTGAGATCCCAGGCGACCTCCCCTACTAGTGGAGAGTAAACCGGTGAGTTCGCACTGCTGGAGAGGTCGTGCCTGAAGCTTCCCCACGGGTATCTGTGTTCGGGTGTAGCGAGAGGTGATTGGGCAGAATAGTCGGATCGATCCATCACGTAGCTCCAGGCTATCGCATTGAGACCTTCCCCGGGAAGAT
>DYTM01000178.1:0-2897 GCA_020725985.1 Methanomassiliicoccus sp. | reverse complement strand
CCTGCACCCGTCCATGACATCTCCCAATTCCCCTGCGAAACGTTCCAAGTCCACAGGTGCCACCATTCATAGGGCCATGCCCCCATCACGCCGTCGAAGCCGTTGACGAATATGCCATACTCCGATTCAGAGTAGTTGAAGTCAATTGCCAGCTCCTCCGTCGCGGCCCAGGTCAGGTCGAACGCGCTCATTCCTGGCTCGACCTCGATGTCCGCCCACAGCATCTTCCCGTTCCCGAAATCGATGAGGACAGCGCACGAACTCGATTCGCCGACCGTTGACGACGGTAGAATGACCAGGGCCCCGACGGCGACGATCGTCGCTATGAGAGTTGCAGCTAGTTTCATTTCATATCTCCCCCTTGTTGATTACTGGTATCGGTCTAGTTGGATATATCATCCAACTAGTGACCTAATCGGCGATATGATATATTACTCTTTCTCAATCGCGACCCTAGGAATTCGAGTGCGGAGGGCTGTCAGAGTATCTCAAATGCGGCGGCCAGGGCACCTTGCTCGGCCCGATTGGACTCCTTCGCAGTTCCAATGACAATCACGTCGTCGTTCTCGAGGTCGAAGAGATCCCTCAGGGTTCTGGCCATTTCAGGTCTTTCCTCATCAAGGTCGTAGTCGGTCGGCACGAGCAGGCGTCCGCTTCTGACGATAATCGTGGTTGCGCCATCTGCGCCGGCCTTGATCGCCGAGTCTCTTTGCTCGATCCCGGTGTGCACTTCGCCTCCACGTCCCCTGATTCGGACGGCGACATTGCTCTCTCCCAGCGACATCTCCGAGGGGGGGAGAGGCTTTGTCTCGATGGGGATCTTCGAGAAGAACTCCAGGCCCTTCGAGGAAATTCTCACCCCCGTCTGGCCCACGTCGATCAACCTCCGTTCTCGAAGGTTGTCGAGTATCGTCCGCATGCTCCCCTCCCCGATGCCGACCATGTCTGCCAGGAGTTTCCTGCCACGGCGCTTCCGGTCGACCAGGATCGAAAGGACCTTGTAGACATGATGGTCGGCGAAGCGGTGGATCGGACCATACTTGGGGGTGATGACGAGCCTCATCGGTCAGAATACCGATATCTTCCCATTTACTACTTTTCCTGTTATCTCCCCGATGTTCTCCAACCAGTAGTCCGTGATCCTGAACGCTTGCTTCTGGATCTTCGCAGACTTGGCGTTCTTCTCCAGGATGAGCTGGACGCTCGCCGTCTGCGGATCGTAGATTGGCCTGCCTATCTGGGACAGAAGCCTTACCCTGGCCTCGAGGACATCCCCGCCCCCCTCCTTCGCTATCTCCTCGGCGATGATCTTTGCGAGTATGTTGTAGAGCTTGCCCACATGCGTCACCGGGTTCTTCCCGGCCGACGCCTCCATGCTCATTGGCCTATAGGGCGTGATGAGGCCGTTCACCCTGTTCCCCCTGCCGACGGAGCCGTCGTCCCCGTTCTCCATCGAGAGGCCCGTTACAGTGAGGTAGTATATGCCGTTCTTGTAGTCGTCGGCGGTGTTGACGTCCACCTTGACCTCGTTCTTCGTGAACTTCCCCGCATGATCCGATACCCTTTCCCTCATCTCCGCGATCGCGCTTTCGTAGTGGCTCGCGTCGTCGATATACCTGTCGACCATGGCGCAGGCGATTGTGAGGTTGATCGTGTCGTTGTTCCGAGAGGCCATGACCTTGACGTCCTCCCCCGCTTCCTTCAGCTTCTTCTTCAGCGGTCCGTTGATGAACTTCTCGCTCTCGAGAACGACCTTCTCGGTCTCGCTCATGGGAGCGTATCCGACGCCGAAGGAGGTGTCGTTGGCAAGGAGCTTCTTTGTCTCGTAGACGCCAGTCAGGTCGACGCTCCCTTTCCCTATCCTGCAGTCGAGCATGACATCCGTCGACACGTCCAGGTTGGGGAAATGATTGCAGAGGTAGTCGCTTGCGGCCTTTATCGCGATGTGCCTGATCGGAAGACGGTTGCCGTTGACTTCGTTCGTGGCTCTGCCGACGAGGAGGATGTAGATCGGCTCGAGCATGACCCCCCCTCCGAACCTAGGCGCGGACTGCCCCCCCACTATCTGGGTCTCGTCCGTGTTGTGATGGAGTATCCTGCCGAACTTTTCGATGTACATCTGACAGAGGGCCCTGCTGACCGACTCGGCCAGACCATCCGCAATGCTGTCAGGATGCCCGATGCCCTTTCTCTCGACCAATTCGACTCGCTGCCTGCTCACCGGAGAATAGTCAACCTGCTCAACGACGATATTCTTCGCCATCAAATATCACCTACAAATCTTGCTGGATCTCAAATCAAATCCCAATCGATGTCAGACCGCAACCTGCGGAGTTTTGAAAGCGTTGAGATGCATCCCCATTTATATAGCTGATTGACGCAATTATTCATATAGGAATATGGATTTGATGATGACATGAAGTTCCCCGCCTCCTCCGAGATCAAGCAACTGCGGAAGGCAATGGACCTCACCCAGGCGGAGCTGGCGAGCCTCTCAGGGGTGAGCCAGTCCACCATCGCCAAGATCGAGAGAGGGGGGATTAGTGGAAGCTACGACGCGATGGTGAGCATATTCAAGGTCCTTCACGAGGAAATGAATCGGCGGAGACAGGGGATGACAGCGAAGGGCGTCGCCTCGAAGAACGTCGTCAGCGTGGAGGCAGGGGAGAAGGTGAAGAGGGTGTCGGAAATAATGAGAGAGACGGGCTACTCCCAGCTCCCCGTTTTCGAGGGTGACCGGCCTGTCGGAAGCATCAGGGAGTACGGCATACTCAGGTTGCTCAGAGACGGGATGAGGATGGAGGAGCTCGGGGAGAGGGAGGTGGGGTCGATCATGGACGATACTTTCCCAATCGTCGGCGAGGACACGGCGCTGGCGACGGTCACATCTCTTCTTT
>DYTM01000009.1:2918-16445 GCA_020725985.1 Methanomassiliicoccus sp. | reverse complement strand
AGCGCGCCTTCCCAGCACACATCCCCTGGAACAAATGCTAAATTCTAGTTCCGGAATACGAGAGGCGACGCCACCATAGCTCAGCTGGCAGAGCGGCTGACTTGTAATCAGCAGGTCGGGAGTTCAAATCTCCCTGGTGGCTCTATGTCCTCATCATCTCGGGGATCGGAATGCCCGATGGCAAGGATCATTTCTCCATCTATGCTTCCTCGGTCCAGTGCGTGTCCTCATCCCCGGGGTAGTTAAGCTTCAGCACCAGAATCGATCCGCCCTTTCCCGTCTCCGAGCGGCCGTGAACGTCCCCGGGTTCGCAGACGAGCATGTCCCCAGGCTTCAGGTTCACCTCCTCCCCGTTGACGATGAAATCGACCTCGTCGAGGGCGAAGAACACCTCCGTCTGATTCGTATGGTAATGGAATGGGACTCGCTCCTCCTTCCTGAACCTCACTTCCTGTAGGAGCGCCCCGACGTCCCCGAAGAGCTCCTGCCCGACGAGGATTCGCTTCTCGTACCCGGACCCGCTCCTCCACTGATCCTTTCCCTGGCGAACGAGCTTCATCCCTTCCTTCCAGTTCTGCGGGACTTCCCCTTCATTTCCTTCTCCACCGCGGCAATCGAATCGTCCAGGATCTCGATTCCTGCATCGATTTCCTCGGTCGTGATCGTCAACGGGGGAATGTACCTCATCGCGGACTTGCCACAGCCGAGGAGGATGAGACCCTTCCTGAGCGCAACCTGCACGATCCTGTCCCTCGCCTCCTTGGCATGCTCCCTTGTCTTCCTGTCCTTGACGAACTCCGTCGCCTGCATCATCCCGATCCCGCGGACATCGCCGATGATCTCATGCTCTTCCTTCAACTCGTCGAGCCTCTTACTCATGTAGAGACCCTTCTTTGCCGCTTGCTCCACGACGCCTTCCTTCTCCATCGCGTCGAGCGTCGCCAGCGCTGCCGCGCAGGCGATGGGATTTCCGCCGAAGGTGTTGGAGTGGGCCCCCTCCACCCCGAAGTCGAGCTTCTTGTCGAAGACCGTTGCGCCTATGGGTATTCCCGATCCCAGAGATTTCGCTGTACAGATCACGTCCGGCACGACGCCGTAGTGCTCGATCCCCCACATCTTCCCGGTCCTACCCATCCCGGCTTGGATCTCGTCGTCGACCAGGAGAATCGAATGCTTCTTCAGCGTCCTGGCGATGATCTTGACGAACTCGGGCGGAGGAACGATGTACCCTCCCTCTCCCTGGACCGGCTCGAGGAACAGCGCGGCGACCTCCTCCGCCGGGAGGAAGGAGTCGAGGTAGACTTCCTCCAGCACCTTCGCGCACCATATGCCGCACGAAGGATACTCGAGATGATAGGGGCATCGGTAGCAATACGCGAAGGGGATGTGGCTCACTCCCGGAACAACCGGAAAGAACCTTCCTCTCTGCACCGGCTTGCTCGCCGTCAATGAAAGCGATCCCATGGTCCTCCCGTGAAAGCAGCCGATGAACGAGATGAACTGCTTCCGCTCGGTCGACCATCTGGCCAGCTTGATCGCCGCCTCGATCGCCTCCGTCCCGCTGTTGCTGAAGAACACCCTCTTGTCGGACTTCCCCTGGCAAATCCGACACAATTCCGAGGCCAGCCTGGACTGAACCTCGTAGTAGAAGTCGGTGCCGGCGAAATGGAGGAACCTCTCCGACTGCGCCTTGACCGCCTTGATCACCTCAGGATGAGAGTGTCCGAGGTTGAGCACCGACACGCCGCTCGTGAAATCTATGTAAGTGTTCCCGTCCACGTCCCTGACCGTGCTCCCCTTGGCGGACTCTACGGCGATGGGAGAGGTCTTGGTCGAGGTGGCGAGGTATCTCGTGTCGATATCGATGATTCTCTTCGCCTTGGGCCCTGGCGGCTCCACCTTGATATCCGGTACCCTTGCCATGATCAATCCTCCAGCTTACGAGGTGGATTTATCAACCTGCCCCTATATTATCGTTTCCTGGATGGGAAATCAGGCCATGAAACCAGAGGAACGTCGCGTTCTCTACGGAAAAATAGACTATCTGCCCCGTGCGGAGCTCACTCCTCGTCCGAACTCTCCTTCTCCTCTGCGGACTCGATGCACTTTGACAGGATGGAGTATGCTGGGATCATGTCCTTCTCGGACATGATGAAGATCGTATCAGTGTAGCAGCTGACGGTCTCGACGATGTTCAGGCCTCCCTCCGCCAGACTCGATACCAGATAAGAGAAGACGCCGCTCGTCTCGGTGATGACCTCCGGGGACTTGACCGATATCTCGACCAGATCCTGCCTCACCTTGAGGACGTTCTCCCGGCCCACCGCCGCGACCACCTCCCCCTTCAGCTTCTCGTCGGCGATGATAGTGATCGCCTGGGTGCCCTGGATGACCTGCATGATAGCCTTCTCGTCGATGAGCTTCTTGAAGACGGTCTCGAGCCGATGAAGCACCGTCCAGTCGTTCTTCGCCGTGACGATGCATATCTTCGTCTTGACCTCCACGCGGCTGTTACCGATGACCTTCAGGACTTCCTTCTCGTGATCGTGCTTCCCCAGCTTGAGGGCGTATCTCCGGCAGGCGATCATGACCGCCTCCTCGTTCTTGATCCCCTCCTCCTTCATGATGAGGCGGGCCAGGGAAGAGAAGTTGATGAGGTCCTTGGAGATGCAGTCCTTGATGCTGGGATGAGAATCGATGAAGGCGCGGGTCCTTTCTGCGACGCTCTCCTTCTGAGGCTCCTTCTTCATAGAATTTCCAGGATATCTTGTGGTGGTATTAAAGCCTACTTATTCAGGAGCGGGAACTCAAGAACGCCGCGAAGAGGTCATTGAACCTGGTCACCGCGTTCTCCGAGAGGATGAGCGGGGGGACGAGGCGGACCACCTTTCCCGCGCAGACGTTCACCAGGATTCTCCTCTCGAACGCGTACCTCTGGAACTCCTTCGCCGCCTCGGGCATCTCGATCCCGATCATCAGTCCTTTCCCCCTCACCTCGGTGACGCCCTTCTCCGGCGACAAGGACCGCAGTTCCGAGATCCACCTCTCGCCGAGGTCTCTCGCCCTCTTATCCAGACCGTCGGTCACTATGGTCTCGACGACGGTTCGGGCGATAGTGCACACGAACGGGTTGCCTCCGAAGGTGGATCCGTGGGTGCCTGAGGAGAATGCCTTCGAAACCTCGTCCGACGACACCATCGCGCCGATCGGAAATCCTCCGCCGAGGGCCTTCGCCAGCGTGACGATGTCTGGCACGATGCCCGAGTGCTCGAAGGCGTACATCCTCCCCGTCCTTGCCAACCCCGTCTGCACCTCGTCCAGGATCAGGAGTGCATCTTTCTCGTCGCACACGTCCCTCGCCGTCCTGAGGTAGTCGGCCGGCGGGACCACGATTCCTCCCTCCCCCTGGATCGGCTCGAGGATGATCCCTGCGGTCTCGGAAGTGACCGCTGCCTTCAACTGCTCCGCGTCCCCGAAATCAACGAAATCGAATGATCGGGAAAGAAGGGGCTCGAATCCTGCCTGGTACTTCGGCTGCCCGGTCGCCGAGAGCGATGCGGAAGTGCGGCCGTGGAACGAGTTCCTCGCCGACACGAACCTCCCCCTGCCTGTCTTCTTGACCGCGAGCTTCAGGGCGGCCTCGTTCGCTTCCGCGCCGCTGTTGACGAACATCGAGCGGCAGAGGGAGGGGGGCATCGTGGAGGCGAGTGCCTCCGCAAGCAGCGCCTGCTCTCTGATCTGGTACAGGTTCGAGACATGCACGAGGCGGCCCGCCTGCTCGCAGGCCGCTTTGACCACCGCGGGATGAGAGTGACCGAGGACGTTGACCGCGATCCCTGCGACCAGGTCCAGGTACTCGTTCCCTTCGGGATCGTACAGCATCTCTCCCTTTCCCCGTTCGAAGCACACGTCCTCCCTTGAGTAGTTCTGGAAAAGGAAGGTTTCACTCAGGTGTTTGACTTCCTCGACCCTCACAAGATTCCTCCTGCCCTCGACCACGCCATTCAGAGCGTGATCCTCGTGCCGCAGTCCGTTCCGCCGATCATCTCGTTCAGTATGGAATGGGGAACGCTCCCGCACACCATGTGTGCGGTCTTCACCCCGCTGAGCACCGCCACCCGGCACGCCTCCAGCTTCGGAATCATCCCGTCGGTGACGGCACCGGTTGAAATCAGACAGTCGATGTCGGCAAGCGAGGCCTGATGAATGATGGTGGAGCCGTTCCCGTTCTCCTTCATGAGTCCCGGCACATCAGTCACGAGGAAGATGTCGTCGGAGCGGAGAGACTTCGCGATGTGGGCCGCGATCGTGTCCGCATTCACGTTCATCGCCCGGCCCTTGCAGTCAACGGAGATGGGGTATATGACCGGCACAAAGCCGCTCGCACACAGGAGGTTGACGGCTGAGGGATCCACCTTTTCCACCTCCCCCACGTTGCCCAGGTCCACCGCGCACTCGTTCCCCTCCGCGTCTCTTACCGTCACAGGTGGGATCTTCGCGCAGGTCACGGTGCTGCCTTCCCCTGCCTCCATCCCGATCGCCTTGATCCCCGCCTTCTTCAGCGAAGCCACTATCCCCGAGTTGATTCTCGAAAGCACGTTCCTGGCGATCTCCAGCGTCTCGTCGTCCGTGACCCTCAGGCCCGCCACCTTCTTCACCTCCTTGCCGAGCCTCCTCATCTCTTCGGAGATCTCGGGTCCTCCGCCGTGGACGATGACCGGACGGATACCCAGTCCGACAAGGGCGGCGATGTCCTCGCTGAACCTATCCAAGTCCCCATTTCCATTGAGCGAGCTCCCTCCGAACTTGATCACGATCCTTTTCCCGCGGAGCTTCCTGAGCTCAGGGGCCTTCTCCCTCGGTATCTCGAACTCCTTCATCCCTTCCACCTACGTCGTGTACTGTGCGTTTATCCTGACGTAATCATAACTGAGGTCACAGCCCCAGGCTTCCGCCTTCTTGTCCCCTACTCCGAGATCGAGGCGGATGGTTATCATCTTGTGACCCAGGACTTTCCGGGCGATCTCCTCGGTCGACTCTCCGCCGCCCTGAGTGGGGGCGCCTTTTTCGAAGAGGGGCACGCTCGTGCCGTTGCTGCTCATGAGGAGCCTGACCTTGTCGAGATCGAACTCGCATCCCGAGTTCCCCATCGCCGCGATTATCCTTCCGAAGTTCGGGTCGGAGCCGAATATTGCGGCCTTCACGAGGTTCGACGACACGATCGCTCTGGCAGCGTGCCTCGCGTCCTCCTCCGTCAAGGCGCCTGTGACAGAGACCTCGATGAGCTTGGTCGCGCCCTCTCCGTCGACCGCGATCTTCTTCGCCAGCGCCTTCGCGACCCACTCGACGCCCTCCCAGAAGCTCGGGTCGTCGTCAGCAGGGTTCCCTCCGGCCGCGCCATTGGCCATGAGGACCGAGATGTCGTTGGTGCTTTGATCGCCGTCGACGTTGATCATGTTGAAGCTGCCCTCGACCGCCCTCTGCCATCTCCCTTCCGGCCTCTTCGCAAGCACGGCATCCGTCGTGACGAAGCTGAGGGTCGTTGCATGAAGAGTCTTCATCGCAGGAGAAATCATCCCGCTTCCTTTCGCCATCCCCCCGATTGTCACGAGGGTGCCGTCCGCCAGTGTGACCTGGCAGGCGACCTCCTTCTTCGCGAGGTCGGTCGTCATGATCGCCGTGGTGGCGAGATCGTCGTGCCTCTTGTCCCTCCCGAGGGAGGCGACAGCAGCGGGAATACCTGAGATGACCTTGTCCATCGGCAGGAAATGGCCGATGACGCCAGTCGACGCCACCCCGACCATCTCCTCTCCAATTCCCAGTTCCCTGGCGGTGAGGGATACCATGGCAAGGGCGTCTTCGACCCCCTTCGCCCCGGTGAGCGCGTTCGCGTTCCCGCTGTTGATCACGAAGGCCTGCAGGAACTCGGAATCCTTCTTGATCATCACCTCCACCGGCGCGGCCTTGACCTTGTTCTGGGTATAGGCTATCGAGGTTCTCGCAGGGAACTCGGAGTGGATAATGGCCAGATCCAACTTCTCCTTCTTGATGCCGCAGTGAACTCCGGAAGCCTTGAATCCGATAGGGGCGGTGATGCCTCCATCGATCATCTTCACCAATCACACCCCCAATCCGGGGAAGTCGAGGCCCGTAGCCTCGTCGATTCCGAACATGACGTTTGCGTTCTGGACCGCCTGTCCGGCCCCGCCCTTGACGAGGTTGTCTACAGCCCCCATCACGACGACGTTCCCGTTCCCTGCGAATTCGTATCCGATCTCGCAGAAGTTCGAACCGACGACGGACGGGATGGAGGGGATGCTGTTCACCCTCACGAACCTGCTGCCTGCGTAGAACTTCTGGTAGATTGAGTAGAGATCGTCATGCTCCAGCTCCCTGCTCAGAGTTGCATATGATGTGCAGAAGATCCCCCGGACGATCGGAACGATATGCGGTGTGAAGACAACCTCTGTTTGGCCTCCCGACAGCTTTCCCAGTGCCATCTCGATCTCCGGCGTGTGGCGGTGAGACCCCACCTTGTAGGGGATGACGTTCGCGCCGCAGTTGGGATGGTGGGTCGACTTCGTCGGCTCCATCCCGGCCCCCGAGGTGCCGCTTTTCGCATCGACGATGACTTTGCCTTCGGCCAACCCTTCAGCGAAAAGGGGGGCGAGCGAGAGAACCGCGCAGGTGGGGTAACAGCCCGGGTTCGCCACCAGCGGCGCTTTGGATATCTCGCTCCGAAAGAGCTCGGGTATTCCGTAGACCGCCGTGGCCAGATTGCCGAGGTCTTTGTGCTCAATCCCATACCACTTGCGATAGACGCCTGCGTCCCCCAGCCGGTAGTCTCCGCTGAGGTCTATGACCCGGATTCCCCTTTCGAGTAGATCCGGTATGATATCCATGGAGGCACCGTATGGCGTTGCCACGAAGACCAGATCGCAGTCTGCGGCGCCCCCGATCTTCTCGTCGAATCTGAGATCGACGAATCCCTGGAGGAAGGGATGGACCTTCGATATCTTGACCCCCGGGTGCTGCCTCGAGGTCATCGCCTCGAGCGTGACCTTCGGATGGCGGCAGACGATGCGGGCTAGCTCGCCTCCGGTGTATCCCGATCCTCCGACGATAGCTGCTCTTATCATTGTTGGAATCCTCTGAACCTGGAATGCCGATTAAAAAAGATTGAGTATTAAGAGTGATGACTCATTTCGGACAATTGGGACCGCCGCTGTCCTGATGGAGACGATTGGACTGGGACCTCCTGGATGTCCGAAAGAAGACGGTCTTGACCACAAATGTCGATGACAAATCATCAATCCTTTATAACCACTCGAAAGTTCCGGACTCGATTGAAATGGAATCCAGCAGCTCGAAGAGCAAGAAGGTCGTGCTTGCATATTCCGGAGGCCTTGATACCTCGGTGGCCATAAAATGGCTCAAGGATAAGTACGGTTTCGAGGTCATTGCCGTCTCGGTCGATGTCGGCCAGCCCGGCAACATTGATGACGACATCAAGAGAGCGAAGCATATCGGCGCGGTCAAAGCGTACGCGATTGACGCGAAGGAGGAGTTCGCGGAGAACTACATCTTCCCCTCGTTGAAGGCCAATGCCCTCTACGAAGGCGCATATCCTCTCAGCACAGCCATTGCGAGGCCTCTCATAGCGAAGATACTGGTGGATGTGGCGAAGAACGAGAAGGCGTCCTACATCGCCCACGGATGCACCGCCAAGGGCAACGACCAGGTGAGGTTCGACGTCTCGATCGGAGCCCTCGCCCCCCATATCGAGATCATCGCCCCGATGAGGGAGTGGGTCATGACGAGGGAGGACGAGATTGACTATGCGAAGATCCACAAGATTCCGATCAAGGTGAAGAAGGAGACCCCCTACAGCACCGACGAGAACCTCTGGGGACGGAGCGTCGAGTGCGGGGTCCTAGAGGATCCGAGTCAGGAGCCGCCTGAGGACGCGTTCGAGTGGACCGTCTCCCCGACATCGGCCCCGGACGAGCCCACCTATGTCGAGATAGGCTTCGAGCGGGGGATTCCAGTCACTCTCGACGGGGGGAGGCACGAGCCAGTCGAACTCGTCAAGCGCCTTAACCACGTCGCCGGAAAGAACGGCGTCGGTCGGATAGACCACATCGAAGACAGGCTCGTCGGGATCAAATCGAGGGAGGTGTACGAGTGCCCCGCTGCCTCAGTACTCATCGCAGCGCACAGAGACCTGGAGAAGCTCGTGCTGCCCAAGGACCTCCTCAACTTCAAGAGGATGGTCGAACAGAGGTACTCGGAGCTCTCCTACGACGGCCTGTGGTTCAGCCCCCTCAAGGCCTCGCTCGATGCCTTCATCGACAAGACCCAGGAGGTCGTCGCTGGCACCGTCAAGGTGAAGCTCTACAAGGGAAGCGCCGTCCCGGTCGGCAGATCCTCGCCGTACTCGATGTACAATGTCGGCCTGTCCACCTACGATAAGGGAGACCAGTTCGACCATGCGGCAGCCAAGGGATTCATTTATGTCTGGGGACTGCCATTGAAGACGGTCGCCTCGGCATACAAGGAGAAGGTGGAGATCGGTGAGTCGTCGAACGGTGTGGTCGGGGAGGTTCAAGGGAAAGCTCAGTGAGGAAGCGCTCTCCTTCACCTCCTCCCTCGAATTGGACGCGCGGCTGGCCTGGTATGATGTGGTGGGCTCGATAGCCCACGCGGAGATGCTCGGTAAGCAGGGGATCATCAGCGAAGGCGAGATGACCGTCATCGTCGAAGGGCTGAAGGAAATCCTTCGTGAAATTGATGAGGAAAGCCTCGAGCTGTCCGGGGACTTCGAGGACGTACACTCGGGCATTGAGTTCCTCTTGACCGAGCGGATCGGGGAAGCGGGCAAGAAGCTCCACACCGCCCGGAGCAGAAATGATCAGACTGTGACCGATCTGAGGATGTTTCTGAGGGACGCGGTCCTCGACTTGACGACCCTCCTCATCGACCTGGAGGATGCCATTATCAGGATTTCGAGGAGCAACCTCGGGACCGTCCTTCCCGGATTCACCCACCTGCAGCACGCCCAGCCGGTCACGCTCGCTCATCATCTCCTCGCGCATCTCTCGAGGTTGAGCAGGGACGTGGAGCGATTTGCGGACGCATACGAACGAATCAACGTCTGCCCATTGGGCTCGGCGGCACTCGCGGGCACCACCTACGACATCGACCGCAAGTTCACTGCAAAGCTCCTGGGCTTCAGCTCGTACTCGGTCAACGCGATGGACGGGGTGTCGGACCGGGACTTCGCGGCGGAGTTCGTGTTCAACTGCTCCTTGACAATGATCCACCTCAGCTCGATCTGTGAAGAACTGGTCATCTGGAGCACTCCGGAGTTCGGCTTCGTCGAGCTCGACGACGCCTATTCCACCGGGAGCTCGATCATGCCGCAGAAGAAGAACCCAGACATCGCGGAGCTTGTCAGGGGAAGGGCGAGCGGCGTCATCGGAAACCTTGTCTCGGTCCTCGCCCTCGGCAAAGGGCTACCCATGTCGTACAATAGGGACCTCCAGGAGGACAAATCCCCGGTCTTCGGGGCGCTGGATACGACGGCCGCCTGCCTTCGGATCATCATCCCGGTTGTCCGGACGCTCAGGTTCGACGCCGAGAGAATGAGGGCGAGAGCAGAGGAGGGATACATGAACGCGACTGACCTGGCCGACTACCTTGTCACCAAGGGCGTTCCGTTCAGGGAGGCGCATGAGATTGTCGGGGGAGTAGTCCGGCACGCGATCGGATCCGGCAGAAGGATTGAAGAAGTCCCCCTTCCGAAGCTGAGGGAGTTCTCCGACCGGTTCGAGGGAGACATATACGATGTTCTGAGCCTCGAGTCCTCCGTCGGCCGTCGCCGTTCCGACGGAGGCACATCGCCCGAGTCTGTGAAGAGGCAGATCGATGTACTGAGCGGGAAGGTCAGGGCCCAGCGGGACAGAGTGAAGAAGGAGGAGCGGAGGCTCCAGAGCGTCTGGCGGAAGCTTCTCTGATCACTTCTCCATCAGGTCCCGGACCAGTACTGCAAGATCCACGACCTCGATCCTCCTCGGGGAGGATTCCATGGCGTCCCTGAAGTTCTCCTCGCAGAAGGCGCACGCGCTGACCAGCAAGCCGGCGCCGGTGTCAAGGGCCGCGTCGATCCTTCTCCCGGCGATGAACCTGGCGAGCTCCGGATGCGTTTTCTTCACGCCGGCTCCTGCCCCGCAGCAGATCGAACGCTCCCTGTTGAACCTCATCTCCCTCAGGTCCGCCCCGGGAATCGCCTTGAGGACCGACCTCGGCTCGTCGTACACCCCCTGATGCCTGCCGAGATCGCATGGGTCGTGATATGTGATGCTCACGTCCGAACGCCTTAGCTTAATCTTCCCATCCCTGACGAGGTCGGCGATCGTCTTCGACAGATGCTCCACCTTGAGATCGGAATGGGGCAAGTACTGGCGGTAGGAGGAGAGCATGTTGAAGCAGCCAGCGCATCCCGTTATGACCTTCTCGGCTCCAGCCCCCTTGATCCTCTTCAAGTTCCCCTTCGCCAGCTCTTTGAACGTCTCGATGTCCCCCATCTTCAGCACTGGGGAGCCGCAGCACCCCTCCTCAGGTCCGAGATACGCGACATCAAGACCTCCCGCCCTGAGCACCTCGATCGCTGCCTTCGGAACCGCGCTCGAGCGGAGCGATGGAAAGCAGCCGGCGAAGTAGAGCACTCTGCCCTTCTTCGGAATGCCGAGACCGTCCGCCCACCTTGATCTCTCCTCCGCGCTCTCCCCCCAGGGATTCCCGGCCGCGCGAAGGTTCCCGTTCATCTCCGCCTGCCCCCTGGTCGGAAGCAGCCCGGCCTCGATGCCCTTCCGCCTCGCCTCCTTCATAAGGCGAGGGGTGTCGATCTTGACGGGACACATCTCTGTGCACAGGCCGCAGTTCGTGCAGTACGTGAGCCCGCCGTCGAGACCTTCCTCGATGCCCTCGAGCTCGGCGGCGTAGCACGCTCCCCTGCCTCCCTGGTACGCGTGCCCGCCAAACTCAGTTCCCATGACGTCGTAGACCGGGCACTTCAGCAGGCAGCTTCCGCAGTTGATGCAGTACATGACCTCCTTGTCCACAATCGAGCTCCTGCCGTTGTCCACGAGGACGAGGACCACCTCCTTCGGGCCGTGCATGCCGTAGAACATCTTCTTCTCGATGTCAGCGGTCCTGCTCGGAGCACTGACGACATCGATGTAGGAGCTGTTGAGGCTCCCGGTGCCGTACAGTATCTGGAGCTTTGCGAGATTCATCGCCTCGTCCAGGTTGGGGACGATCTTCTCGCGAGCGGACACGATGATGTGCTTCTTCGGCCTCCGGGCGCAGGCAGTGATGTTGCCCTCGTTGTGGACGATGACGACCGCGCCCTCCTCTGCCGAGATGAAGTTCGCCCCGGTGATCCCCACCGACGCCTTCGAGATGTATGACGAGACCTCGTTCCTTATCGCCTCGGTGAGCCTGTCCGGATCGGGCTCAATCTTCCTCCCGAAGTGATTGCTCAGTATCCTCGCAATGTCATACCTTGTAAGATGGAGGGCGGGACCGGTCGGATGCACCGTCCGCTCCTTCGCGATCTGGACTATTCTGTCTCCCGCGTCGGTCTCGATGACCTCGATCCCCTTCGACTCGAGGTAGGGGGTAAGGCCGATCTCCTTCGTCACATTCGACTTGGACTTGACCACAAGCTTCTCGTCGCCGATCTCTTCGAGAACGACGCGGCGCGCCTCCTCCCCAGTATCCGCGACAACGACCCTGATCCCGTTGCCCCTGAGCCTTGAGATCGCCTGAGCGAAAAGTGAATCGTCCGCGAGCGCTCTTCGCCTCGTCTCCCTCGCCCGATCCCTGCGCTCCTCGAAGCCCTCGATCTTTGCCTTGTTTGCGTCCTGGCTCTCCACGTTCGTCTGGAACGCCTTCCGCATGCCTTCCAGCTTGGAGTAGTTCCTCACAGCGCGCTCTATTCTGGCGCTATGATCTTCCTTCGGGCCGTCGGATATCGGAGTCATGCGCAACTCACCCTTCTGATCGGGGGCTCTCATTCCTCGACGGACGAAAGGGCGTCCCACTCGACCTCGTGCCCGACTCCGGCCTTGGCCAGCATCCTGCTGATCTTCTCGCTCACCCGCACCACCTCGCTTCCGCGGGAAGTCCCCCGTATATAGAACTCCCTCCTGTTGAGGGGGAAGATGAGACGCATCCTGCCCTTCCTGTTGTAGCCCTCGGGCTTCCTGTTCTTCTCCAGTTGGACCTGATTCAAGTAGATGAACATCTGGAGCACGTCCTCGTCCTCCGGGACCTGATCGGTCTCCTCGAGAAATGTAGTCAGGACGTCGGGGAATACCTTCGCGAGGTCCTTGTACCCGACGTTCTTCTTGAGGACGAAGTGACCGCTGGTAGCCTTCATCGAGCCATTCGATAGAGAAGTGGATATTTAAATCTGTCGAGTTTGGGACATCGGTCGCGGAGCGAATTCGGAGGGGGATGAGGAGGCATGGCACGGCGCATGAAAGATCCGCCAGCGTCGAAGGAGAGAAGATTAACTACGAGATGAAATATTCACCCATGCTCGTCGTGCTGACGATAGCCGGCTCCGACTCAATCGGGGGAGCGGGCATTCAGGCCGACATCAAGGCGCTCGCATCCCTGGGAATACACGGGGCCTCGGTCGTCACAGCGGTCACCTCGCAGAACACGAGGGGTGTGGAAGCGATCCACCCCGTGCCGGTCGATCAGATCCGGTCTCAGCTCGACGCCGTCCTGAAGGACGCGCGGGTCTCCGCCGCCAAGACCGGTATGCTCTACTCTGCCGAGATCGCGGAGGCGGTGGCGACCGCCGTGACGAAGCGGGATTTTCCAGTCGTGGTCGATCCGGTCCTTGCGGCCGGCGTCGGGGACTCCCTTCATAGGGAGGACCTGTTGGTCGCCCTCAGAGGCAGAGTCATTCCGATTGCCGCGGTGGTGACGCCGAATGTCCCGGAGGCGGAGGCGCTTGCGGGGATGAGGATCCGGACGAAGAGGGACCGGTCGAGGGCGTGCGAAGCCCTTGCCGCCATGGGAGCAAAGGCTGTCCTGCTCAAGGGGGGTCACCTGAAGGGGGCCAATGTCGTCGACACGCTGTACGTCGACGGCGAGATCGAGGAGCTCTCCTCCCCCCGAATCGAGCAGCGGGGCCATGGCGGGGGCTGTGTGCTCGCCTCATACATAGCAGGTTACCTTGCGACGGGGAAGGATGTCAGGGAAGCGACGATTGCGGCAAGAAGCAGGATACTTGATGCAATCGCGCTCAACTATGCCGTCGGGAAGGGGCTCAGGATCGTCAACCCGCTTGGTACGACCGAAAAGGAGATCCTCAGGTATCGGGTCCTCAGGGATCTGAAGGACGCAGTCTCGAAGCTCGAATCGGTCCTTCCTGCCTCCTGGGTGCCGGAGGTGGGGATCAACTTCGCCTTTGCATTGCCGGGTGCGAGAGACACCGGCGAGGTATGC